>DIVM01000236.1 GCA_002435835.1 Firmicutes bacterium UBA6132 | reverse complement strand
AGAGGAATGCCGTTAAAGCAAAAGAATTTATAATCAACAAGTTCACCAAAAAAATCATCCTCTAAAAATTTTTCGCACACAATGCGTGGTTTAATTTTTTTATAAACCCACTCACGACTGAACCAGTAATAATTAGTACTCATCCAATTCGATAATTTTTTTTTAGCAGTTTTCCAATCGAGGTCATGCTTATTTTTGCAAATAATATTGCACTTGCTGCCATGAGTGCATTTTAATACGAATTTTTCCGGCAATTTTTCAAATTTAATATCTTCAACTCTGTCATATACGTCTATCAGGTCGTTTAATAAATGTCCTAATCCAAGCTTCTCCAAATACTCACGAACCAAATATTTATCCACACATATTTCGGCTATAGGGTCATACCAATAAAGCTTAAGCCATTGAAGTTTTTCATTAAAGCTTCGCGGATTATTCTTACTGATCTCCCTTCCAAATACTTCTTTAAACTTTTTGTTTAAGAACTTCTTGTCAGAAAATGTTCTATAATATATAGTTTTAAAATATTTGCGTATGAGACGAAATGCATTAATATATTTAGCATTTTCTAACTTTCCTTTTATTGAAAAAAAACTTGCCATAAATTTAATTTCTCCCTTATAATTCACGATTTATAAATACCATTTTATTTATTCTATCTATAATATTTTTGCAAATTCCTTTATCAAGTAAATACAATATACCCATATATATTGATACAACTATTAATGACAAAATCAAAGCTAACTTTATCCATTGCGAAAAATTCTCCACACCGAAATCCAATATAAAGCTAAGGTAAACACCTATAACAAAAGGAATACATAAAACTAATATTTTCTTAAGATATATAGTATTGCTTCTTTCGAGTATGTTTTTATTCGAATAATTAACCAAAAGTGGGGTACGGTACAATCCTCCTATAATAGTTCCGATCAGTACACCAATAATATTAAGCATTCTCGATAGAACAAGCGAAATAGATAAATTAATAATTGCTTCCACTACAGCATATTTTTTAACTTGTTTAAAATGTCCGGCGGTGTTAATCAAAATTATGGAAGGTATCCTCAAATTAACAAGCATTCGCATAATAATAAACATTAGTGGTAAATATTCAAATACATAATTAGCATCCATCTTCGCTGTATATAACTTTATAAATGGAAGATAAAGTAATATCGCAATAGTATATAAACAAAACATCAATGAGAGATATAATGTTTCGAATTGGTGGAATACTATTTTAAATTTGAACTTATTCTCAAAATATATCTTCCCTATTCCCGCAAAAACTCCTTCACGAACACTTCCCAAAATATTTGATAGCCCACTGACAACAAAATTATATACAGCATAAATACTGGCGTATATCAGACCGCAGTTCATAGTTAGCACTACCAAATCTGTACTGTCAATTACCAAACCAGCGACCTCACTTACAAGGACATCTTTTCGTTGCTTGATTTCAAAGCCATCCTCTATAGTCTTAGCTTTTTTATCAAGAAATGGAAAATCTCTTTTCACATAGATTGTTATAATTACAAACCTTAAAAAAACAATTAATAAGAGAATACTTTGATACAAAATAATGTTTTTAAAGTTCAATAATACAAGAACTTTAATAATTGTGCCAACTACTAAAAGAGTTATATTTACCAAATAGATTATGAAACTCTTGTTATATGCCATAATCAGAATTGTGTATTTAGTCAGAAAAAAATACTCTATCGAGGAACTGATACCATGTATTAGTAAAAAAATGATAATGTAATAGCTAGAAATGCTTTCTTTATTTGTATATGCCCAAAACGCACCTACTATACAAATAATAACAACAAAGTAGTATCCCATCTTTTTATATTGCTTATTTGTATAATTAAATACAGCACTCACAATATTTTCATTTTTTTCTGCTACCGGCTTAAACATAGCTTGAATTGACGCTGCTGATATGCCTGCATACAGAACAGCAGTCAAGCTCAAAATCTGCGTAATAGTCTGATTTAAGCCATTATAAACTGAGCCGAAGGTTTCTGTATATAACTTTGGTAAAAATAGGCCGATAGCAAGACTTAATACTTGATATACTATAGAGACAACAGTATTTACTATTGCACGTTTCATTTGTTACTTCCTTGTCGCAATTCATGCAGTATAAAAACAAATAATAATAAGGTTGGATTCTTCTTCATTATTGCATAATACGACATTTTTATAAAGCGTGATTTAATGTCACTTATCTTTATGCTGCAGAACAACTGCTGAACTCTTGAATCCTCAATTAGTTCACGTATTATTGTTATTTTCCTATTTTGAGCTTTTTTAATAACATAAAAAGAAGCATAATTTGTAATGTTTGCAATATTTAAATTCGATAAAACTTTTTCATTTGACTCATTACACTTACCCCACTTTGAAAAGTGATTTAACATTTCTTTATAAACATCCAAATAGATTCCAATCATATCTTTAAAATTACGCCCTTTGTACGTTCCTGGTTCTATAATGTAGTTATAATAATTCTGTGAAACGACATTTAAAGTTTGAAGGTGATCAAACAAATCTAAAGAAAACATTATATCCTGACATCTTCTGTATGGCTTAAACTGTATTTGATTTTTCCCTAAAAATGTTCTTTTAATAATCCTATTACAAGCCGATTGTGCAATATAAGCATTATTCAAATTAGAAATGAAAAAATTTTGAATTTCATCTTTAGTGTTAAATTCTTGATCAACAGAAGATATAACTCCATATTTTTTAAGATTTCCATCTTTCTCAGTAAATATTTTGTAGCCAAATATGACAGCATCTGCATTATTCCTTTTTGCGTTTAAATACACATTTTCCAGCATTGATAGGTCTACCCAATCATCAGAATCGCAATGATATATATATTCACCTCGTGCTATAGCTGTACCTGCATTTCTCGTAGGTCCCAAGCCCTCATTTTCTTTGTGGATAACAGATATTTTTTCATACTTAATTTCATAATCGTCACATATCGCACTACTCCTGTCAGTTGATCCATCGTCAACTAAGATAACTTCTATTTCTTTCAACGTTTGATTAAGTATACTGTCAATGCACCTATTCAAGGTTTTTTCAACATTATAAACAGGTATAATTACACTAACTTTTATATCCATGATTAAATACTCCCATTTTTAAATAATTTTTCATATCCTAAAATATTTTGTTCCATTGAGAAAAAGTTACTACGCTCTTGAGCTAATAGCAGATATTTCTTATATTCATCTGGATTTTCAAGTATCTTTTTCATGCCATAATATATTCCATCTGCACTATTCTCCACTATTAGCCCATATTTCCCGCTCTCTAGAATTTCATCCATACCAGCGCAATCAGTTGTCAATATCGGATTTTTTAAAATGATAGCCTCTGAAACTACAGTGCTATACCCTTCTGCTCTTGATGAGCAAATGAACATATCGCTTTTTCTAATGTATTTATATGGATTTTCATTATAACCAAGTAGTTTTATATTATGTATTTTGTAACTTCGCAGTAAATTCTCCAGGTTTTGCCGATCAGGTCCTTCACCTATTATCCAAATTTCAAAGTTAAAGTGTTCAGCATTTAATTTTGTAGTTGCTTCTATTAATCTATCATAACCTTTTTGATAACAAAGCCTACCTACAGAGACAAATAGAAAATTTTCATTTCTTCCTTCTCCCAATTCTTCTTTTGATAATTCAATAATTGCTTTTTCATCCAGTACATTGTGCAGAACTATACTTGAAGTTAAATGCCCAATTGCTTCTTCAAAGCCTATTCGAGCTTTATTTGAGACAAAAACAATTTTATTATAAGATTGGTAAGATTTAAAACAATCATCATATGTTTTATAGACCTTTGTTAGCAAGTAATTACGACTTAAATCTGTATGTACAAAGGCAATCTTTTCTGACGTATTACTATTTGAAGCAGCAATAATTTTAGTCGTTACCCCCTCAAGATAAGATACTTCAATGTCATATTTCCCCTTCACAATCATCCTATATGTTAACTTAGCAGGTAAAACAAAAGAAAATAAATAGAATATAATTTTTCTCAATATCCAACTTTTACAGTTAATAAAAGAACTGTAGTTAACATCAGCTTTAAGTCTCTTTTCATTTACTCCTCCGCTTAATAATGTCTTAACCGTTATTTCATACTTGTCTTTATCCAGGTTATTCACCAAATCAGATAGTACCTTTTCAGCACCTCCGCCATCTAATGTCGGTATTAAAAAGAATAACTTTTTCATCTATAGTCCTCCGGCTCAAGTATACACTGCATTTTTTATTTTCTGTATAATTCCGTCCGTATTTTCTCCATATTTGCAATGCTCACAGCAGAATTCTTAACAATGTATTGCATTTTCAGCTAACAAGTTCTATCCCCAAAAAAAGTTGTATGGATTTACACCCGACGAATAAAACGTAAAGTTGTAGTATTCAACTGCCATCAGTATGAAAAAAAGCAAATAAGCTATGCTTCTTGTTCGTTTGTTATTTAGCACTGTTAGCAGGTTTGGTATTAGAATAATACTTGTAATGTTATAGTACATGCTAACTCTGAATAAACTTGGTTCCAAAGGAACAAACATTTGCAAACACATGCCAATATACATCATTGAGAAAAGCAGTGGAAAATTATCGTCACTACGACTTATAGAATCTTTAAAGAATGCAACAGCAACCAGTATTAGTATATATATAAGAAGAGTCGCCCAGCTTTTCGCTTCTTCTCCAATCTGTGCAATATTGTAATCCGAATATATAAACTGTTGGACTATTGAAACAAACTGCCGACGCAATAAATATACTATGGGTGTAGCTAATATGAAACCCAAGATAAGTTTATTGCTTATCTTTTTATATGGTAAAAAATAAGCTGGAATAAAAAATATCGCTGAATTATGGAAGAAATAAGCTATAATCACAAGCAAAAAAAAAGGAATAATCCGGCGCTTTAAAATATAGTCTATCGATATAAGTATAATCGCAATGGCCATTGTTTGACGAAGACCCGTAAGTGAAAATGAAAAATACATCATTGGTATAAGCATTATAAAACTAGCCATTGTATCCTTTGAATATTTATATATGAACCGAGAAATTGAGTATGCGTAAAATCCGCCAATAACTGCAAATAGGAATTGATGGTTGGAATTTATAAATGACAAAACTTTTGCGAATAGATAATATCCTAGCTCTGAATAATTTGTCACGATAGTCCTAATACTCATACGTTGCAGTGCATAGTACACACGAGCATACTGACCGCTGTCATTGCCGACACTTGTACTTCTCAATGCAGCTATTAAAAATAAACATATTCCCATTATGGTAACATATACTTTTTTTGAATTGAATTTATATTTATTTCCTAATGATATAAATATACAACTTAGAAGAATTGCTGCGAACATAAAAATGGAGAATATATCCATCTAGTTAGTCCTCTCTCAAATAGTGTTTGTCAGTCTATAATGTTTTGTATTTTACAGTTATGAATGTGTTTTTTTCCTACTTATTTACAATATATTGATAAAGTTGAATATAGTCTAGATACCTATCATTCTTATTAAAATTCTTTACACCATGTTCTATGCATCTAAGTTTATAGTATTCTTTGCCTTTTAGTTTAACTTCCCTGATAGCATTAAATAAACTTTTATAATCTCCTTGTTCAACAACAATACCAGTATCTTGATTGATTATTTCTGGACTTCCTCCTGAGTCAAAAGTTATCACTGGTGTTCCACAACAAAGAGATTCAATATTTACAGTTGGTAAAGAGTCCTCCCAAGTGACATTGACATAAACATCTGCTGTTGAATATATTTGAGCTAACTCTTCTCTACTATTTATGTATTCTATACCAATAACTCTATCAGGGAGTTTGCCCATTTGTTCTTTACTACATCCAATTAATAGCATTACTTCATCTTCTGCAAGTTGATTTGTTACATAGTGAAAAGTGTTCTTATTTATCTTATCTAACCATTTATTTGCTGTTCCTAAAATCACAAATTTGTTTTCAACACCAAGTTTCATTTTAATGTCTGACTCAGTTGGTTTAAATATGTCTAAATCCACACCGTTATGAATTGTAATAATACGCTTACCCTTAAGAAAGGACTTCGCAGCTTCATTACTAATCCAATCTGATACACCAACAATAACCAAATCATAAATTGCACTCAGATATTTCTCTTTATCATGGAAAACAACTGCTGTTTGATCAAGCAACCAACTTGGAACATCGTCTTTCAGCTTAGGACAATTTTCACAGTGTTTTTGCCATTTTTTACATCCAATAACGCTGTAGTGAAAACACTTTCCGGTAAAAAACCAACAGTCATGTAACGTTATAATTGTTTTAATATTTTCGTATTCTAAATATTTTAGTAGCATATTTAGATTAATATAATTACTATGAAGGTTATGTAAGTGAATTATATCCGGCTTTATTATATCTATATACTGTAAAAGTCTCTTGGTACTCAAGATAGAAAAATATGCTTGCTTACCTATAATACGAGTTAAAAGGCCATGCGTTTTGCAATCTATAATATTTCCGATTTTATATCCGTTATTAGGTCTGGTACTGCATTTTTGATATGCAATATAAGATTCATGCCCATTTATTTGTAAAGTTTTATCAATATCTTTTACAATAATACCTGTGCTTTTATATCCATAAACTGCATTGATCTGTAACACTTTCATTCAATTTATCCCCGTATAATAGTATTTAAATCGTTATACAACAAGCTTTGAATTGTATCTATTTGATGATTACATTTACCACATTCCCATGCTTTTTGCGCATATTCATGTATCAAATGTGAGTTATTAGTAATCTCTAATATCTTTTCCAGTATTTCTTTTTTTGAAGTTGCAATTACTGCTGCATCATTTTCAGATAAATAGTTAATTGATGCCATGTCCATACTTCCAACCGCAAAAATGCATTTGCAGGCAGCGAAATAATCGACAATCTTTGTAGATAGCGATTGATGCACTTGCAATCTTTCTTTCAAACTAAATGATTCAACATGAACTAAAATATCTGCATCTTTTTGTATATGTGCAACCTCACTAGATGGTACGCCACCCATAAGCGATACACAATTATCTATACTTAACTTTTTTCTCATTTTATTAGTTATAGGTGTCATAGTGTAGATAAGTAGCTTGGCCTTTATTCCTTCAGCATTAATTAATTTAAGAGATCTTCCTATAAACTCTAGCATTCTCCATCTACTGCCACCAATATTGCCAGTATAAACAAGGATTAGTGGTTTGTTATAACTATTTTTAAAATATGGTTCTTCTGTAAAATCCGCACCTTTCGTGAGTATTCTGCATTCTTTATTAAAGCATTTTTCATATTCTCTCTTTTGTATATCTGAGATAACATACAGAATCTCACAACTTTTTATAACTTTTCTTACCTTTCTACGAACTATAAAACGATTAATCCAATAAAAAGGTGATAACGAGAACTGCCTTAATGTGTACACATCATCTGAAACATAACAAAGCATGGGTGCATTTGTATACTCTTTTATAAATAAAGCAATATCATTCAGATATGTAGAATAATAAACTGGTTGAAATATAATATCAGGGTTAAAATCAGAGATAAATTTTTTTAGTTCAATGGATTTCCATCGACCTATCTTCCAAACTAAATTTCTCAGCCAAAAGTATATTTGAAATCTATTTTTCCGAGCATGGTTAAATAGTTTTTCTTCATTCACATTAAGAAGATCAGATTGCTCTGTTTTAAGCACTTCACTTCCGGAAGGACAGTTTTTATTTGTTAGGTTTCTTAGTAGAGACTTTTCGGTAATTTGAAAATATCTGTTTACAATATTATTATGAGGTTCACCGTAGCGACAATAAATATTAGCAAACTCTAATCCCTCTATACCTCCAAATATATTGGAAAATGAATTTCCAAAACTGTTATCAATTGACCAAGGGGTGTTTGATAATACCAATATTTTCAATTGAACTCCTCCATCATCTAATTCTGCCCGATAATTCAGCTAAACGGTATGCAATCTTTCTATTTCCTGATTTAATAAGCTTAAACATTATCTTGAAATAACTAACAATAAGTTTTTGATCAAAGTATGGATTTATATTTCTATTTTTAATTGAAAAGGCATCTTTAATTTGTTCGTTATTAAGGAAACACTCTGCCTTCATAATACGCTGATTTCTATTCCAATTACATTTTTTCGAAAAAATGTCTGTAATATATATGATAGCATTTCTACACAACAGCTTTTTACGTTTATTATTGCCATATTCATTGTATTGATTTGTCTCTTTAAGAAAGGTACTAATCTTTTCATCAATACAAAGAAAAGCTTTACATAAATCTTCTTGAAAAGTCGCCGTTATACTACCTGATCTTTTTAAATAGTTTATTGTTGGCTTCTCATAAAATGCTATTTTTTTTGCTTTTTCCATGAATCTTAGGTTAAAACATATATCTTCTGCAACATAACCTACAGGAAATTCAATTTTATTATTTTTAATAAGTGAAGCTTTATACAAAAGAGCACTAGCTCGCCATGCTCTGCCTTTCCCTATCATAACCTCTATCACAAATGATACAGGTTTTTCAATAAAACAAGATTTATCAAAATGAAGCCTCTCTGAAATGTTGTTTGTATCTTCTTTAACCTGAATGTATTTACTGGGAATCACTATATCTGCATCACTATTAAGAGCATTTTTAACTAATTCCTCTATTGCATTATTAATAAGTGTATCATCCGAGTCCAGAAATAGCAAATATTCTCCGTTTGCGTGCTCAATGCCAAAATTCCTGGCTTCTGACAATCCACCATTTAACTTATGTACAACCGAAATATTTTTATACTTTGAAGCTAGGTCGTCACAAATTTTAGGGCATTGATCCGGAGAGCCATCATCCACTAAAATTATTTCGATATTCTTATAGGTCTGGCCGATTACAGAAAGAACGCTGTTTTTGAGGTATTTTTCAACCTTATATACAGGTATAACTACAGATACTAACGGATTATAATTCATTACAAATTCTCCTTATACCATTCAATAGCAGCAGCAATCCCACGTTCAAAACTCCATTCTGGATTATACCCAAACAGATCTCTCGCTTTACTTACATCAGCATTTGAATGCTTTATATCACCAGCTCTGTCGGATCCGAATACTGGTTTAACATCCTTATTTAATGCCTTGCAAATCTCCTGGTAAATATCAATTAAATACTCACGCCCGCCATATGCAATATTGAATACCTGTCCAGCTACTTCTGATGACGCTTGGCAGGCCTTCAGATTCGCTTCAATAACATTTTCAATGTATGTAAAATCTCTTGATTGCTTTCCGTCACCATTA
>DIVM01000198.1 GCA_002435835.1 Firmicutes bacterium UBA6132 | reverse complement strand
GTGGAGCAATGAGCCAAGGTTACATAGGTTATCATATACAGCAGGGATTAAAATATGCTTTGGCTAAAAGAAATAGGATTCTGCCCGTAGTTACAATAGTTACACAAATGGTTGTTGACAAAAATGATAAAGCTTTTCAAAACCCTACTAAACCAATAGGTCCATTTTATACTGAAGAAGAAGCAAAACTTCTCTCAGCAGTAAAAGGTTATACAATGAAAGAAGATGCTGGGAGAGGTTTTCGAAGAGTCGTAGCTTCACCAGTTCCACAACGAATTGTTGAAGTGGATACTATAAAAAGACTTTGGGACTCTACCATTGTAATAGCATGTGGTGGTGGAGGGGTTCCTATTATAGAACATGATGATGGTTCCTTCGAAGGAGTTGCTGCTGTAATTGACAAAGATTTAGCTGCAGAAAAATTAGCAGAGGATATGGATGCTGATATATTGATGATTTTAACGGAAGTAGATAAAATTTCTCTTAATTATAAAAAGCCAAACCAAGTAAACTTATCTCAAGTTACAGTTAGTGAAGCTGAAAAGTATTTAGAAGAAGGACACTTTGCACCAGGGAGTATGCTACCGAAAGTTTTAGCATCTGTTAACTTTGTAAAATCTAAAGAAGGTAGAAAGGCTATAATTACTTCATTATATAATGCTTCAGAAGCATTAAGTGGTAATTGTGGAACTGTTATAGAATAATAATAAAAAACGATTACTAAAATAAAAAAACTGCAAATTATTATAATTATAAGCGGCAAAGCAAAAGCTTGCCGCTATTTTTATTTGTTTTTCTTAATATTGCTTAATCTTTTTAGCGGTGTTATAATTATTTATAAACTTTAACGACTGTGAGGAAAAAATGGCTGATAATATGTTAACAAATTTAATTGTATACAGAAATTTATTAAACGACCCAATTTTGAATACATATAACGATTTATACAATGATTACTTGAATTATAATAACCAAGAAAATAAAAACGACTTTTCAAATAAATATTATGATTTGTGCAGTTTTTTAATTTTAAATAGTTTTGATTCAATGAATGATTATATTTCTCAAAAAATATTGCTTGATGAAAATATATTTAGTATTAACTGCGAGAAATATCAATCAATTGATGGAAAAGTAAAAAAGGCAGTTCTTCATGATTTTATGATTATTAAAAAGTTTTTTGAAATTCCATTTAAGAGTATGGCTTCAAATGCAGGTGATATAAATAATTTTTTGAACTTTAATTCTAATGAAAAACTTTCAGAAATTTTAAAAAGTAAAAAAGTTGAAGAAATATATGAATTAATGATGGATGAATATTCAAAAAATGGATGTGGTCAATATAGAAATAATTTTGCTTTTAGTTTAAATGATATGGGAGAAATTATTCCTGTAGAAAATTTTGAACCAGTTAAAATGGAAAATATTTATGGTTATGAAAATCAAAAAAATAAGGTAATAAAAAATACTCAAAGGTTTATAAGTGATAAATATGCTTTAAATGCACTATTAGTTGGGGATTCAGGCACAGGAAAATCAACTGCAGTTAAAGCATTAATACCTATGTTTAAAAATGAAAAATTAAGATTAATAGAAATAGAAAAACAAAACCTTAAATTCATACCTAATTTAGTTGAAAATATAAAAAATAGAGGAATGTATTTTATAATTTTTATAGATGATTTATCTTTTGAATCAAATGAAAATTCTTATAAATATTTAAAATCAGTTGTTGAAGGAAGCATTTATGAACAACCAAGAAATATTTTATTTTATGTTACATCAAATAGAAAACATTTAATAAAAGAAAGTATGACCGATAGAAATAATGAAGTCCATATTAGGGATGCAATAAATGAACAAACATCTTTATCAGACCGTTTTGGACTTACAATACTTTATTCAGAGCCAACTCAAAATGAATATTTTGAAATAGCTTTAGGTTTAGCAGAAAAATATGATATTAAATATGAAAATAAAGAACTGTTTTTATTAGAAGCTAAGAAGTTTGCTTTGCAAAATGGGGGAAGATCTGGAAGAACGGCTGTGCAATTTATAAAATCTTTGTAAAATATAAAATATTTTATTAATTTTGGAACAAAGAAATAAAATGTACGTCTAATTAAATATGTATGAGGTGGATAATGAAAGACAATGAACTATGGCTTATAGAACAAAGTCGAAAAGGAAATGTCGACGCTTTTGAAGAGTTAATTAGAGATTATAAAAAAAGTGCTTATAATATTGCATTGAGAGTTCTTCGAAATAAAGAAGATGCTGAGGATATTTCCCAAGAAGCACTCATAAAAGTATTTAAAAATATTCAGTTTTTTAATATGCAGTCTACTTTTAAGGTTTGGATGTATAGAATTGTCGTCAATACATGCCTTGATTTTAAACGCAAAAAAACAGTTGATACATTTTCAATTGATGAAAAAATTGATTTGGATAATGGTGATGAAGTTTTTAGGCAAATAGAAGATAAAACAAATGATCCAGATTCCTTAGTTGATAAAAATTATGATAGTCAAATGGTTAATGAAGCAGTAAACAATCTTGAGGATGAATTTAAAACAATAATAATATTAAGGGATATTCAAGGTTTCTCGTACAGTGAAATTTCTGAAATATTATCTTGTAATATAGGCACAGTAAAATCAAGACTTTATAGAGCCCGGAAATCTTTAAAAGAGATTATTGAAAAAGAAATGAAAATTCAATTTTAGGCGGTGAAAACAAATGAATTGCAACGAAATAAAAGATTTGATGTCTTCATATGTAGACGGAGAACTTACCGAAAATGAAAAAAAATTAGTTGAAGAGCATATAAATAGTTGTGATGACTGTAAAAAGGAAATTGAAAGCTACAAACAATTAATTAAAATTATAAAAGATCTTCCTGAAGAAGAGCCACCTAAAGGATATTGCAAAAGGTTACATGACAAATTATTAAATGAAATACCTATTACAAAAATAAATAAGATAAGTAAAATAATTAATAATAAAAAATGGGTTAAATATGCTGGTGTTGCTGCTTGTTTAATTTTGGTGATTTCAGTTATAAATTCTCCGTTTTTAAGATTTGGCAGCAATGCTAAAATGTCACAGGAAAATTCAACTTCATCCTATGATATGGCAAAAACTGAGGANNCAACACCACATGCACCAACCCCTGCCATGGATTCAGGCGGTTATGGTAATGGAGCAGTTGCTAATTATTCAATTAAAGCAGATTATGAAGCTACCCAAGACAGTATTGGTGTAACTTCAGATAAAAAAATGAAAATAATAAAATCATCAAGTTTAATGTCACAAACTGATAATTATGACAAATTTATAAATGAGTTAATTATTAAAATAAATTCTATTGGTGGTTTTGTAGAACAAAACAATACAAATGTATATAACGCATATGAAACTAAAAAATTAAAATATGGATATTTGACATTAAGAATACCAGAAGATAAGTTTTATGAAATTATTAGCTTTATTGAAGAACAAAGTGAAGTAAATCAAAAAAATATTTCTGAAATAGATAAAACTAAAGAATATTATGATAAAGATAATCAAATAAAAAATCTTGAAGCTCAAGAAGCTAAGCTTAGAGAATTATTTGAAAAAGCAACTACAGTTCAAGATATGATCACTATAGAAAATGAATTAAGGCGTATTAGAACTGAAATTGATTCTTTAAATATGAGCTTAAAAGATATTGATGATAGAGCTTCTTTGTCAACTGTATCTTTAGAAGTACAAGAAGTATTGCCTGCTAATTTTAATATTACAGGTAGGGACAGCGTGTGGGATAGAGCAAAAGAAGGATTTATAAATACGGTAAATGGAATAGTTGATTTTGTAGAAAACATAGTGATTTTAATAGTTTCACTTTCACCAATTTTAATTCCATTTGCAATAATTTTAATAGTATTTTTTATTAAAATCAGAAAAAATCAGAAAAATAACCTTAAATAACAATATGGGACAGTCAAAAAATTTATAAGTCACTTATCAATTAATAAAAAATCTTATTGACAAAATAAAATATTAATATATAATATAATTATAAATAAATGCCTATAGAAATTAGATAATAGGGGGCAGATTTTAGTATATTTGATATGCTGAAATTTGCTCCTTTTTTTACGCATTAATTTAAGGAGGTCAAAAAAAATTAATTTTAAGGCAATTATATTAACCAGGAGGAAAACCTTATGTTAACAAATCCAGTATTTTTATCAGTAGTAATTATGACAGGTTTATGTTTGTTTAAAGTAAATGTTTTGGTTGCGCTTATTATAGCTGCAATAGTAGGAGGATTAACTGCAGGCATGGGATTAGGCGAAACTATGTCAGTTCTTGTAGGAGGAATGGGTGGTAGTGGAGAAACAGCATTATCATATATACTTCTTGGTGCTCTAGCTGTAGCAATCGGCTATACCGGAGTTGCAGATATGTTAGCAGTTAAAATTGGTAATATCGTAAAGAACAAGAAAACATTTTTTGTATTTTTAATAGCTATTATTGCTTGTTTTTCTCAAAATTTAATTCCAGTTCACATAGCATTTATACCAATTTTAATACCACCATTATTGTCTGTAATGAATAAATTAAAAATTGATAGAAGAGCGGTTGCATGTGCTTTAACATTTGGATTAAAAGCTCCTTATATAATGTTACCAGTTGGTTTTGGTTTAATATTCCATAATATTGTAAGTGATGCTGTAACTCAAAATGGTATGCCAGTTGAAACTAGTATGGTATGGAAATCAACACTTTTCCCAGGTATGGGTATGATAGTTGGTTTACTAATTTCAGTATTGATATTGTATAAAAAGCCAAGAGAGTATGAAGATAGAAAGATTGAAACAAAAGATTTTGATCCAAATGTAGGATTACAAAAAGAGCACTGGGGTGCAATATTAGGTGCAGTTTCAGCTTTTGCAGTTCAACTTCTAACAGGTTCGTTACCATTAGGCGCTTTATTAGGTCTTGGAATTATGCTTTTATTCGGATCTTTCAAACTAAGTAAAGTTGATGAAATGATCAATGGTGGAATAGGATTAATGGGCTTTATAGCCTTCGTAATGTTAGTTGCATCTGGATATGGAGCTGTAATCAGGGCAACAGGTGGAGTAGAAGCTTTAGTAGAAGCATCTGCTGCTGTTATGGGTGGAAGTAAGTTAGTTGCAGCATTTTTAATGCTATTAATAGGATTAGTCGTAACAATGGGTATAGGTACATCATTTGGTACTATTCCAGTTGTAGCTACAATTTATATACCACTTTGTATAAAATTAGGTTTTAGTCCTGCAGCAGCTATCTGCCTGGTAGCAGTAGCAGGAGCGTTAGGTGACGCTGGTTCACCTGCATCAGACAGTACATTAGGACCTACATCTGGATTAAATGCAGATGGGCAACATGACCATATTTGGGATACTTGCGTACCTACATTCATGGCATATAATATACCACTAATAATAGTTGGTACTTTTGCAGCATTAATACTTTAATTAATTTTAATTAAAGATCTCTCACAACATTATAATGGGGCTATTGGCAATTTGCCAATAGCCCTTTTTGTAGTGTGCCCAGCATGGG
>DIVM01000090.1 GCA_002435835.1 Firmicutes bacterium UBA6132 | reverse complement strand
AAGTGGAATACATCAAACAGCAACACCTATTGGTAATGTTTCGCTAATTAAAACTATTGGGGAAAATAATACAATACATTCACAAGGAACCTTAGAAGAAACAGGATTATTAACAGATTTTGCTATTATGGGTTCAGGTTTTTTTAAAATAAATGAAAATGAAAATACTGTGTATACAAGAAATGGAAGTTTTAATATTGATGAGAATGGCTTTTTAGTATTGCAAGGTTCTAAAAGGGTACAAGGGCAAAATGGTGATATATATATAGGAACGGATAAATTTGATTTATCTTTGGATGGAAATATTATAGTTGATGGAAATATAGTTGATAAAATTGAAATTTATGATTTTTTAGATTATAAAAGTTTAAGAAAATTTGGTGAAGGAAAATTTTCTTCTGATGTTAATCCATATATATATGAAAATGCTGAAGTAAGAAATAAAACCATTGAACGCTCAAACGTAGATGTAACAAAAGAAATAACAGATATGATGTCTTCTCAAAGAGCACTGCAGACAGCATCCCAAGCATTAAAAATAATAGACATGGTACAGGAAAAAGCAGTAAGTGAAATAGGTAAATTATAAAGGAGTAAACATAATGATACAATCATATTATACTGCAATAAATGGTGCAAAAAGTAATCAGGAAAATTTAAATGTAATATCTAATAATATGGCAAATATTCAAACAGAAGGTTTTAAAAAATCAAAAGCAGAATTTTCTGAGCTATTATATTCAAATATTAAAAATTCAACCAATGAGGCAGTCATAGGATCTGGTAGTAAATTAAATAAAGTTGATGTTGTTTTTGCTCAAGGACCAATAGTTGATACAGGCAGAGATACTGATTTTGCCATAACAGGAGATGGATTTTTTCAAGTTCAATTTGGGGAAAGTACTCAATTTACAAGGGATGGAAATTTTGATATATCAAATGTGGATGGAGAAAATTTTCTTTTATACCAAGGGGGCTACGTACTTGACAGCGATGAAAACCCAATTATTATAGAAGATAAAAATGCTGAAGTAATAAATGTAGGTTTGTTTCAATTTGAAAACAATGAAAATTTAATTTCTTCAGGTAATAATCTATTCCAAGTATCAAATGAAGATGCTAATTATAATTCAGTACAAAGCCCGAATATTTTAAGAGGATATTTAGAGCAATCATCTGTTGATATTACAGAAGAAATGATAAATTTGTTGAAATCACAGAGATCTTTTCAATTAAACTCTAAAATAATACAAACCGCAGATGAAATAGAACAAACTATTAACTCTTTGAAAAATTAAATTTTTGTATAGATGAGGGGATATTGATATTATGGAAGAAATTTTCGTTACAGATGAAATATTAAAATATGAAATCAGTCACCATATATCAGCAGATAAGCTTAATGCATTTTTAAGAATAAGTTTATATGATAAAGAATCTGAAATAACCTTTGAAGAAATAATGGATTATTTAAAAGAACAGAGCATTATTTACAATATAAAAAATAAAGATGATATATTGAATTATTTGAAAAAAAGAGAATTCAGCAAAGATTTCATCATTTCTCAGGGTATTGCACCAATAAATGGTTTGGATGCAAAACTTATATATGATTTAAATTTATTTGAAGAAAATAATTTTATAGAAAAAGATGATGGAACAATAGATTTTCACAATTTGAATAATGTGATCAATATTTCTAAGGATGATGTCATTTGCCATATAATACCTGCGGGGGAAGGTAAAGATGGTATAGATGTATTTGGAAATGCTATTTTATATAAAAAAGGAAAAGATATATATTTTAATAATGGTATAAATACATATATTTCAGAAGATGGAATGAAGCTAAAAGCAAGTGCAGATGGTCGAGTAAAATTTAATAAGGATAATAATAAAATTCATATTGAAAATGTATACAGAGTCGAAGATGTTGATAATGTAACAGGAAATATTGATTTTAATGGAAGTGTAGTTATTAATGGTGATGTAAAATCAGGTTTTTCTGTTAAAGCGACTAATGATATAAAAATTAGAGGAATGGTTCAAGGGGCATTTATTGAAGCAGGAGATGATGTTATTATTACTAACGGCATGAATGGTGCTGGTAAGGGCAAAATATATGCAAAAGGTAATATTATTAGCAAATACATAGAAAATGCAACAATTATATCTGATAAATGCATTTATGCTGAAGCGCTTATTAATAGTCATGTAACAGCAAAAGAATCCATAATACTTAGAGGTAAAAATTCTGCTATTTTAGGTGGTACAAGCAAAGCTAATGATATGATATATGCAAAAGCAATTGGATCAAAAACATATATTGAAACTAATTTAATTATTGATTTAAGTATTTATAAAGAACAAGAAGCTAAATATTTAAAGATAAGAAGTTTAAATATTAAATTAAATAAAGAATTGAATGTAAAATTAAAAGAACTTAGCAAATTAGAACAAAACGTAGAATCAGTTGCTAATTCTGCTTTAGAAAATCAAAATAAAAACGCAGTTCAAAGGCAGTTATTATTAAAAAAAATTAAATTAAATAACGAAATTAATTTATTAAAAGAGCAGTTAAATGAAAATATAGTTGTTGATGATTTAACAAAACATAAAATAATTTGTAGGGGTATAATGTATACCAATACAAAAATAACCATAGGTTGGGCAAATTATATAGTAAGAACAGATTTAAGCTATAGCAAAATTTTTATTAACGGTAATGATATAAACATAGTAACATTAAATCCATCGGATTTAGAATAGGAGGACAGCGTGCTTTATAATGAATTAAATGAAACACATATAGATGTATTAAAAGAAATTGGGAATATAGGAGCTGGAAATGCAGCAACATCTCTATCCCAAATGCTTTCAAAAACAATTGAAATGAATGTTCCAGAAGTAGATATACTAAATCTTGATGATGCCATAGATACTATGGGTGGACATGAAAACATAGTTGTTGGAGTTTTAGTAAGTTTTTATGGTGATATAGATGGTGTAATATTATTTTTATTAAAAAAAGAGTTCGTTCACTTGATATTAAATTCATTGATGGGAACTGAATTAAATAGCTTTGAAGAAATATCTGAAATGGAAATGTCAGCTTTATCTGAAATAGGAAATATTATGGTTTCATCATATGTAAATTCAATTGCATCTTTGACAGAAATGGCCATTGATATTACTGTTCCTTCCGTATGTATTGATATGACTGGAGCCATTATTGATGCAGTTGCATCAGAATTTTCAGAAGTATCTGATAAAGTAATGTTTATAAAAGAAAAATATTTTTGTGGAGAAGAAACTATTTATAGCAATATGCTTCTTTTACCAAGTGTAACATCCCTTAAAATATTATTAAATAGGTTTGGTATGGAAATATGAGCGATGAATTAGTAGTTGGAATTTCAGATATGAAAATTGCCCGTGCTCCACAGGAACTTATTTCATATGCACTTGGTTCTTGTGTTGGAATTTGTATAATAGACAAAGTAAAAAAAGTTGCAGGGATGGTACATGTAATGCTTCCAAGCAGCAGCATACGGGACAATGTTAATGCATTTAAATATGCAGATACAGGTATACCTGAAATGGTAAAACAAATGGAAGCATTGGGATGTTTAAGGCCGCATATGATTGCTAAAATAGCAGGCGGTGCAAAGATGTTTGAAATAAAAAGTACATCCACCATTGGAAATATTGGTGAAAGAAACGTGTTAGCAACAAAAGAAGTTTTAAGTAAATTAAATATTAAAATAACATCACAGGACGTTGGTGCAAATTACGGCAGAACAATAACATTTAACAGTTCAAGTGGAGATTTGAAAATAAAATCATTTGCTAAAGATGTGAAAATAATATGATGAATTATGTTCTAAATAAAAAGCTTCATATGGTGTAAAACAGCATATGAAGCTTTTAAAATTTAATTTATATTTTCTTTATACATTCCAACTACTGAAATAATTATATCATTGTAATATTGATTATTATTTATGTCTGAAAAATTATAGTATTTATTATACAATGAATACATATATTTTAATTCATTGTTTGAAGGATTAAAACCATAAAGCTTATTGATCGCATGGGCAACTTCAGCCCTGTTGATAGGTTTATCAGGATAAAAATAATTATTAGAACCTATAACTAAAGATCTGTTTGAAATTTTAATTATTTCATCTTTTGCCCAATGGGTATTTATATCTTTAAATTCATAGTTGCTCGTGGCAGGCAATGAATTAATTTTAGATTTAAAATTGCTGATTTTTGAAAGCATCTCACAAAATTCTGCTTTTGTAACATAATTGTCAGGGCGAAAGGTCTTATCCTTATACCCTGATACGTATTTTTTACTGCTTCCCATTGAAATATAATGGCGAGCCCAGTGATTATTTATATCTATGAATTTTGTTTTTAAAAATTGACTTGTGTCATAGGGCAAATCATTTATTCTACAAAATATGGTAATCATTTCAGCTCTTGTAATTGGCGCAGAAGGATTAAAGTTAGAAGAGCTGTTTCCATTCATGTATCCTACAAGTATATTTTCATAATAATTTGAAGTTTCTTTTGGTTCTTCATAAATCCTACCCTTGTTTTCAAATAAATTATGTGTATATTTATAATCATGTACATCAAAATTTATATTATGTTTACGAGGGTTTCTCCTTGAATCTATTTCAATTGATTCAACAGTTTTATTTCCTTTTTTATCAACTACTGTAAAAATATAATCACCGTCATAATCTATTATAGTGCTGTGGTTATATTTAAATTCTTTTTTATTACCGCTAATAGGCACATATTTTCCATCAAAAGTTATTAAATAATCAAGTTCAAAATCATCTTTAATTTCTAATTCAAATGTATTATCATCAAGGAGATTTATTGAAACATCAGGACGTCTATAATCCATATTATTTACATTATAATTAAATAAGCTCTGTGATGAAGAAGATTTCACTAAAGCTTCATAGTTTCCATTGTCATCATAAATATCATAACTTGGAAACACAGTGCATTCATCATTATTAATAAAATTATATCCAATATATTTTATAACCGTGCTGTAGCTGTCATAATCAAAAGTTGAAAGGCTGACTAATAAGTAATATTCACCTTGTTTAATAATTTTATATTCATATTTTTCATTATCAATCATAATTGAAAAATCAAAGGGCTTATTATTTTCTAAAGCTTTAAGATAATAATTAATTTCATTAGAAATAGTTGCTTTTTTATCAGGTGTTATTATATTTCTAACCTTGTCAGTTGTAATATGAAAGAGCAATTGCTTTTTTTCATAATCATATTTTAATTCATAATTAAGCAAAACATTATTTCTTTCAACTTTATTAGAATTTTCGATTTCATCATCAGTATTATCTATATCATTCACAGTATAAAAAAATGTTTTTTTAGTATTTTGATAATAAACTGTAAAAGGATATTTGCCATTTTTATCAACAACATATGAAGCAGTTTTTGAATTATTAAAATATCCAGAAGGTAGATATATGTAATATGGGTTTTCAGTTTCTTCAACAACCCTTTCGCCGTTTACATACCTGTATGGATTTATTGTAATTTCTTTAAAATTTGTTCCTGAAACATTTTTTACTGAAAATTCGGCCCTTAATCCATTGTTTTCTGCTCCATATGTGAGGGCGTTCATACTTAATATAATTAAAAATGAAATAATAAGAATAAGTGATTTTTTCACAAGTATTTCTCCTTTGTTTCTTAATAAGTAAAACCACCGACTTAGACGGTGGTCGTGTATTAGCTAAATAATATAATTAATTATGATTTTTATGGTTTGAAACAAATTCTAATGCATAAATTACTGCTGTAATAACTTCAGCATTGTGCTGTTTTTCAAGTGAACTATATTCTGCGAAAACTTCACCTTTTTTCGATGTTATGTAATAAGGTTTTAAACTGTTTAATGATTTTGCCATAATATCATCCAAGCATTGTGGACAAGTGCATATATTAGCATAATTTTGATCAGAATTTAGAGTTTTGTCTAAATAATCTTTGACACATACTTCCATATAATTAAGAACCATATGTAACCTCCATTAAGTTTATGAAATAATTGTTGTAAAGTTTAAATAATCATCTGTTTTTGTGTAATTGTATTTGTCTATCAAATAAATATTGAAATATAACTGATTCATCATTGCTTGTTGTATTTAAAAACAAACAACCATAATTTAAAGAAAAAGCACCTTCGTCATATTCGTCTTCTAATTCATCTTTTCTTATTATTTTTGCTCTTAAATGAAGTGGTTTGTTTTTGTAATAATTAAAATTAAATGTAATTTCATCATTTAGTTTAAAGTTGAAATTTGAAGAAATCAACATTCCACCAATACTTAAATTTAAAACATTTATTTTAATTGTTGGTGTTTCGTCAGTAATATCTTCTTCGTTTCTGTAAATTTTACTTAAATAAAAACTTAAGTCTGTACGAACTTTTAAGGCAGTTCTTCTTTCAATTATAGGTTCTATTCTTATAATTTGAGCAGTTATTTGGTTTTTTACAGCTACACTTGCAAAACAATAATAAGGAGAAATTCCTTTTCGTTCATCATAAATATGTACATATATATTAGTGCCTGAGCTTAATTCTGGTAAATTTTTACCTTTGATTATAATAGTACTTGGAGTTATACTTAAAAGCTTTCCTTTTCCAATATTAACTTTATTTATATCTAATATTTTTACTGTTAGTTCCATATTCCCCATGTCATTCCCCTTTAACTTATTTAATCATTATTGCTGTTTGGTTTAAAATCAAGAAAATAAACATATATATCAACAATAGCTTTAAAAAGTTCTTCTGGAATTTCGCTACCTACATCAAGCTGAGATAGCAAAATAGAAAGTGAATCATCTTTGTAAACTGGTACTCCTGAGTCTTCAGCAATTTCAACAACCTTTTGTGCCACATATCCTGACCCCCCTGCTATTACAATAGGAGCTTTGTTTTTTTCAACATCATATTTAAGGGCAACAGCATGTTTTTTATTTTGATTGTTATATGACGACATCTACACCACTTTTCCTTTCTGATAAATTGCTAAATACTTCATTAAATTTTCTCTTGTTAATTGATTCATAAATATTTATATTAGTTGTTGATAAATTATTATTATTTAAAATTGTTGTTATATCTTTTTTTATTTTGTCAATTGAGCTCTTAAAAAAATTAGGAACAAATATATCAAGAGCTATGTTAGAGTTTTTATAATTTAAAATTGTTTCAAAATAACCTAAATGCTGAATTTCGAATGTTATAAAAATTTTGTAGCATTCAGTTAATTTAATTTTCTTATCATTCTTATCATTCTTATCATCTGAAGATTCATAATGCTTGCTAATCCATAATTCAGAAAACATAAACATCCCATTAAAGTTTAAAGGCAAAAACATATGTGTTAGTGGAATTTGAACATTCTGATTAAAAAGCAAACTATTTTCCATCTCTTCCATAGTTCCTTTATTAAGTACGTTGCTTGAGTCTTTAATTCCTGTTTCTATTAATTTAAAAAAAGAGTCAATTGAATCATTTTTTGTGTTTGTTGTAAATTCATAACTATTGATTAAAGATAATTTAATATTTTTAAGTTTCTCTTCAGACATATTTAAATTATATTTCAAAAACTCAATTAAATTATCCAAATCATTTGAAAAGCTTTCTTTAGAACCTGTTTCTAAACGAACTATGTTGTGCATTAAAACGGATACATAATCTCTTACAGGTCCAAAGTCATTCATTTTAGAAATATAGCGTCCTACAAAAGGAAGAATTTCATTTTTTAATAAATGTAAATTCAAATCAAGGCTATTTGTTAAATTATCTGAAATCATTTTGTCTATCAATTCATTAAAAGGTTCTTTTAAAACTTGAGGTAAATTAGTATTAATATTATTTAGAGCAGAATTTATTGAATTATATGTTTTATCTACAGAAACAAAGCAATCATAGCTTTTTAAAAAATTTCTTAAAACAAGTTTAAAATCATCGTTGTTTGAGTTTTTATTTAGAATGTTTCTTAATTCATTAAAAAAATTACCGTTATAGTTTGTATAAGTGCTTTGTTGGAATTTGAGAAAATTAAAAATTTCTTTCTGGTCCATTGTTATATTTCTAATAAAATTTTCAAATAAATTTTTTAAAACAGGATCGCTTTTTATATTGTTGTTAATAAATTGTTTGTTTAAAAGTATTTTTTTTCCGTTTTCAGAAAGAACAGGCGAATTTTTTAATGCTTGTATAAATTTTTCATAAACAGAATCAAAGTTAAAATTTAAATTATTTTGACCTGTTTGGTTGCTTTGATTATCCTTTGTAGTTTTAGTAACTCTCGTTGGGTCAACAACATCAAAAGGAGCAATTTGTTCTATTTTAGATTTTTGTTTATTATTTAAATTGTCATTTAATCGATTCTGGTGGTTAATGCGAACATCATTTTCTATCATCATAATCTCCGTAAGTATATCTATTTATATTATATTTTATTTGCGTAAAAAATAAAAGGGTTATTTTATTTATCGGCATAAGTAAGAAAAAAATTCAATAAATTACTTAATAAATTGAAAATTATGTCGATATATAAGAAAGATGAATGACGTAAATTTTTATTTATGATAAAATTATATAGGAGATTAAAATGGATAACAATTTTGATTCAATGCTTGACATGTATCTCTTTGAAGAAAATACTTTATTAGAACAATTAGATGAAATATTATTAAAAGCGGAAGAAGAACAAGCATTTGACAAAGAATGTATTGATGAAATATTTAGAATAATGCACACAATAAAAGGCTCTTCTGCCATGATGAATTTTAGAAGTATAATGGAAATATCGCATAAAGTTGAGGATTTATTTTATTTTATAAGAGAAAATGGAATAAATAAAAAGTATAATGAAGAACTTGTGAATTTAGTATTTAAATTTACCGATTTTATTAAAGGTGAAATAGTAAAAATAGAGCAAGGTAATCCACTATTAGAAGAACTACAGCCTTTTGAACAAGAAATACTTGAGTTTTTGAAACTAATATCTACTGAAACTGAATTATCAGAAGTATCATATGCTTCAGAAGAAGTTGCTCTAACTAAAATAATACTATCCGATAACATAGAAACAAAAAAATCAACTTTAAATTATGAAATTAATATTAATTTTGATGAAGATTGTGGGATGGAAAACTTAAGAGCATTTTTTATCGTCAACTCTTTACAGGAATTAGGAATAGAATTTTCTTATAAACCTGATGATGTAGAAAATAATAGCGCTTCATCTACAGAAATTATAAAAAATGGTTTTTCAGTTTATTTTAATGATGTATCTTCTCTTGAAGATGGAGAAAAAGTAGTAAAACAAGCTTTAAACGTAAAAAATTATATAATGAAAGAAGTAGATAATAATCATGCTTCAGAAGATAATGATAAATTAAATTTTTCTGAACCTGAACAAAAGCATGAAGAGTTAAATAAAACTATTGAAAACTATGATGAAAAATTAGTACAACCTACTAAAAATAAAATAGTTAATCAAGAGACATCAACAAAACAAAATAAACAAAATTTAATAACTGTAAATCTTTCAAAACTTGATAACTTAGTAGATATTGTTGGTGAAATAGTAATTGCAGAATCCATGGTAGCTTCAAACAGTGAAATAAAAAAATTAAACTTAGAAAGTTTTACTAAATCTTCAAGACAGCTTAGAAAGCTAACGGATGAACTTCAAGATATAGTGATGTCTTTGAGGATGGTACCTGTATCAGGAATATTTCAAAAAATGAAAAGAATTGTAAGGGATATGGGCAAAGAATTAAATAAGGATGTTGAATTAGTTTTATTTGGAGAAGAAACTGAAGTTGATAAAACCATAATAGATGGTATATCGGATCCAATAATGCATCTTGTAAGAAATGCCATGGACCATGGAATAGAAACTACAGAAGAAAGATTGAAAAAAGGAAAAAACCCAAAGGGAACTATTATACTTTCTGCTGCTAATTCAAATGGAGAAATACATATAACAGTTGAAGATGACGGAAAAGGCTTTGATACAGAAAAAATTCTTTCAAAAGCAAAATTAAAAGGTCTATTAAAAAAATCTGAAAGCGAATATACAACAAAAGAAATTTATCAGCTTTTAATGCTACCAGGTTTTTCTACTAATGATAAAGTAACTGAATATTCTGGCAGAGGCGTTGGAATGGATGTTGTTAAATCTAATGTAGAAAAAGTCGGCGGTTCCGTAGTTTTGGAAAGCAAAATGCATACTGGAACTGCAATAACATTTCAAATACCACTTACTCTTGCAATAGTATCCGGTATGCAGGTAGTTGTTGGGGAATCTGAATATATTATTCCTATAAAAAACATACAGCAATCATTTAAAGCTGAATTAAAAGATGTGGTTCTTAGTACAGATGGAAGTGAATTGATTATTTTAAGAGATATTTGTTATCCAGTTATAAGACTTCATCAATTTTATAATTTGCATACTGAAGTTAATAAGCTTGAAGATGGCATACTCATATTAGTTGAGTCAGGAAATAATGCAGTTTGCTTGTTTGTAGATAAAATAGTAGGGGAACAGCAAGTAGTTGTTAAACCGCTACCAACAATATTTAGTAAATATAAAATAAAAGAATCAGGAATATCGGGTTGCTCAATATTAGGGGATGGAAGCATTAATTTAATATTGGATATTAAAAATCTGATTGAAAGTATGTAATATGATAAAAATAACAGATAACGAATTTTTAGAATTTGTCCAGTATATGCATAAAAATTATGGAATAGACCTTTCCAAAAAAAGACAGCTCATAGAAGGTCGCCTTTCAAATTTAATTGAAAAAAAAGGTATGAAAAGTTTTAGTGAATATATGATAAATATTAAAAAAAATAATGGCGAAGAAGTATCAACTCTCATAAATAAATTAACAACTAATTATACTTATTTTTATAGAGAAGAAAATCATTTTAAATATTTACAGGAAGTAATTCTTCCTTTTGAAGAAAAAATGAATAAGTTAAAAACTTTAAATATTTGGAGTGCTGGCTGTTCTTCAGGTGAAGAGCCATATACCATAGCCATGGTATTGGATGATTATTTTAAATATAAAAAACAAGACTGGAAAATACAAATAGTAGCTACTGACATATCTCAAGATGTGCTTGCAAAAGCTGAAGAAGCATTGTATATGGAAGAAAGCTTAAAACTCTTGCCCGATAGTTATAAAAAAAGATATTTTATAAAAGAAAAAGATAAATACAGAATAAATTTAGATATCAAAAAACAAGTAACATTTAAAACATTTAATTTAATGGAAAAAATACCGGAAAGAAATAAATATAATGTTATATTGTGCAGAAACGTAATGATTTACTTTAACTCAGATACAAAATTAGGGCTTGTAAATAGATTTTATGAAGCTACAAAACCTGAGGGTCATTTAATGATAGGGCATGCAGAAACAATACAAAGAGGACAAACTAAATTTAAATATATTTGCCCAGCAATATATAAAAGGGAATGATTAAATGGAAAAAATAAGAGTTCTTATAGTTGATGATTCTTTGTTGTTTAGAAATATATTATCTAAAGAATTAAAAGAAGAACAGGACATAGAAGTTGTTGGCGTAGCTGTTGATCCAATGGATGCATTAGAAAAAATAAAAATTTTTAATCCAGACATATTAACATTAGATATTGAAATGCCAAAAATGAATGGTCTTACTTTTTTAAAAAAGCTTATGGATGAAAAACCAATGAAAGTTGTTTTAGTGAGTTCCATGAAAATAACAGTATTTGATGCACTTCAGACAGGTGCAGTTGATTTTGTTAAAAAACCTGATATGTCTTCTAAAGATGATTTGCAAATATTTTTTAGAGAATTAAAATCAAAAATAAAAATTGCGGCTATAGCAAAATTAAAAGTAAATCCAATAAATAAAAACATAGAAACCACTAAATTAATAATTACTTCAAAACAAAAAATAATAGCTATTGGTGCTTCAACTGGGGGTACAGAAGCTACTCTTGAAATATTAAAGAAACTTCCAAAAGATACACCACCTATTTTAATAACACAGCATATGCCTGCTGGATTTACAAAAATGTATGCTGACAGGTTAAACAGAGTATGTGAATTGGAAGTAAGAGAAGCTAAAAATATGGATAGATTACAAAAGGGATTAGCTTTAGTTGCACCAGGTGATAATCAAATGAAATTGTTAAAAGATGAAAAAGGTTATTATGTAACTTGCAACAAGGGTGAAAAAGTAAGCGGTCATTGCCCATCCGTTGATGTTTTATTTGATTCAGTAGCAGAAGTTGCAGGTAAAAACGCAATTGGAATAATATTAACTGGAATGGGAAAAGACGGAGCACAAGGATTAATCAAAATGAAAACAAAAGGTGCATATACAATAGGGCAGGATAAAGATTCTAGTGTTGTTTATGGTATGCCAATGGTAGCTTTTAATATTGGAGCAGTTATGATACAAGCATCTTGCGAAAATATAGCAGATATAATTATAAAACATTTAAATAATCAAAATAAAATTAAAGATTAATGAAAGGAGCAAAAATGTCTATATTATCAATGAGCCTTTATGGTTCATCAACCTCAAATGGAATAGGTGGATTAGCTACAGGATTAGATACTGATACTTTAGTAAATCAAATGTCTGCAGGTACAAAAAATAAAATTAATAAAGCATATCAATCAAAGCAAAAATTACTTTATAGACAAGAAGCATATAGAGAAATTAGTTCAAAGCTTGTAGCTTTCAACGATAAATATTTTTCATTTGCAACAAGCTCTAAAACAAATATATTAAGCAGTAACTTTTTTACAGCAAGCACAGTGAAATCTTCATCGGATTATGTAAGCGTTTCAGGTAATGAAAATAATATTAAAAATTTTCAAATAACTGATGTTACAAGTGTTGCAACTGCTGCAAGCTTTACTTCAACGGCTATTTCAAAACAATCTATTGAATCTAATGATATTACAACATTCACTGCTTCAAATTCCACAATGACATTTGACTTTAATGGTGTTAAAAAAACTATAACTTTAGATGGCTCATATACAAATGCGGATGCAAGTGTAAATGCCAATGGTTTAGTAACTGAATTGAAAACTAAACTAAATGCAACTTTTGGAGATAACAAAATACAAGTTTCAGTTACTACAGGTAATAAAATTAGTTTTTCATCAGGTAGTACAGATGTATTTGGCATAACTGATTTTAGCAGTGATATAAGTGCATTAGGTTTTGCTAAAGCAACATATAATCGCCTTTCTACAACTAAAGAAATAAAAAGTGCAGGTCTAAGTAATTCATTGACATCCGTTGATATAGGCGGTGGAGTATTAGGATATAAAATATCAGTAAACGGAAAAGAATTTACTTTTAATGAAACTAATACTTTAAATGATATAATAAGCAAAATAAACAGTGATGCAGATGCAGGGGTAACTGTGTATTATTCATCTGTAACTGATAAAATAACAGTTAAATCAGATATTACAGGTTCTACATCAGATGTTTTAATAAATGATGTAGGAGGTAATTTATCAGCTTCTATATTTGGCACTTCAAATGTTAATGCAACTAATGGTACTGATACAACAATGAAATATAAATTAAATGGCGTAGAAGCTACAGTAACAAGAAGTTCATTAAATTTTACAATTGATGATATAAATATAGAATTAGGTGAAAATTCTATAGGAAAATTTACTACTCCTGCAACATTTAGCGTTACAACAAATACAGAAGACATAGTAAAAAATGTAAAACAGTTTGTAGATGACTACAATGAAATTTTATCTTTAATAAATAAAAAAACAACGGAAAGACCTAATAAAGGGTTTCCACCATTAACTCCTGACCAAGAAGAGGAAATGGAAAAAGATGAAATTGATAAATGGACTGAACAAGCAAAAAAAGGGATGCTTTATGGTGACAGCAAAATTAACACAGTTTTAAGAAATTTAAGAAATGCTGTTTCAAGTAAAACATCAGTAAGTAGCCTAACTTTATCAAGTATAGGTATTGCACCAGCAAGCTATGATACAAGCGGAAAATTAAAATTTAATGAAGAAACATTTAAAAAGCAATTAGATCAAAATCCTGAAGAAGTAATAAATTTATTTACAAAAGAATCTACAGAAACAAATGGAATATCGTGCGTTGCAAAACAAATTCAATCTATATTAAAAGAAAATGTTGGAACATTTGGAGGAACAGGCGTACTCATAGAAGAAGCAGGATTAGCGGATGGACTTACAGCGGATAAAAATTATTTATCTAAAAGAATGGTTGATTATGATAAAGTGATGACAGAACTAAAAGTAGATTTAGCAAATGAAAAGCAAAGATACTATAAAAAATTCACTGCTTTAGAGCAAACTATGAACTCTCTTAATTCTCAAAGTTCATGGCTTACAAGCATGTTAGGACAATAAAAATAATAAAATATACGAGGTTAATTATGTTAAATCCATACGAACAATACAAACAAACATCAGTAAACACAATGACAAAGGGAGAACTTCTTTTGTGCTTGTTTGACGAAGCAATAAAAAAATTAAATCAAGCAAAAATATTGATGAATAATAATGACTTTGAACAATCTAAAGTACTTTTAGAGAAATGTAAAGAAATTTTTATTTATTTAATATCAACATTGGATTATAAATTTGAAATGTCCGATGAATTAAAAGAAATGTATTTATTTTTTAATAGAGAAATATCTAAAGCAATTGCTTCTAAACAAATAAAACCTATTGAAGATATCATTCCTTTAGTGAGAGATTATAGAGACACTTGGGAACAAGCGGACAAGTTAGCAAGAACATCAAAAAATTAAGGTGTATTATGATTAATTTATTACAGGAAAAATTAGAAGAAGTTGAAAAATTAAGAAATTACACAAAACAGATTTTATCATTATCTTTTAAAACAGATTTTGAAAAAATTAATGTTATGATTAAAAATAGACAAAAATACGAGTCAATTATTTATTCAATTGATGAAGAAATTAAGAAATTTAATTCAGAATCAGATGAAAAGTTTAATGAAAATTCCATGATTACGGAAAGGCTAAAAAATGATATTAGGGAATCCGTGAACCAAACAATTATTATGGATAAAGAAATTAGAAACAAATTAAATAATGAGCTAAAATCAATGAAAGAAATTATGAATGAACCTGAAAAAACTTCAAAATTAAATATAAAAATTTAACTTGGTAACTTGATTATGATAACTTGTACCAGGTATCAAGTTATTGTAAACTATGGATTGGTTGACTAAACAAATATCAACGGCAGATAAAAACAGACTAATTTGCAAAGAAATTAAAATAATTTAAATTTGTACATAAGAAAGAGGAATTTAATATGGGAATTATATTTACAAAAAATTTAGAAGTAGGCGTCAATGCCATTGATAATCAACATAAAGAGTTGTTTAAAAAAGCTGATGAACTTTTTGAAGCTGGTAAAAATGGAAAATCAAAAGAATACATATTGCAGCTCTTTGATTTTTTAGGGGAATATACAAAAACACATTTTAAAGATGAAGAAAATTACATGTTAAGTATAAAATATCCTGAATATGAATCTCAAAAAAAGATGCATGAAAGTTTTATTGGGAAATTAGGTTCTTTAAGAAAAGATTGTGAAAAAGCTGGAGTTAATTTAAGCGTCATAA
>DIVM01000309.1 GCA_002435835.1 Firmicutes bacterium UBA6132 | reverse complement strand
GAGTAAAACAATGAATTTCAAATATCTCATTTGTTATTATTTATACACATACTCAGTTTCACTGTTTACTTTTATTGGGTAGCCATTTGCATTATATTCATAGGTGCGTTCTGTTATTTGTACTTTTTCAATCGAAGGGTCAACCTCAAAATGAATAGTATATGTTTCTTTTGTAATATTGTTTGGATTGGTATAAATACCGGGTGTAATTAATCGTTTGAATGATTGATATGGGTTATGCTTATTATCGTACTCATATTCTGTGGTTGTAGTTAACTCTGCATTTCCAGATGATGAAACCATGTATTTCGTTTGCCTGATTACATTTCCATATTCATCATATTGATAGTCAGTGTAACCTGATATTGAATTATTATTAAATCCAGTTATCCTGACTATTCTGTCATTTTCATATTTGAATTCCACTACATCGCTATTATCCCCTGATGGGCGGATAAATGATTTTCGGAATAATTGTTCTTTGCTGTTATATTCAAATTTATGGGATATGCTTTTCGGTGTGTTTTCCGGATTAACCCATTCTTTACGGTTCATTGCTTCTTCAAGCACTCTGCTGTTGCTGCTTGCAATGCGCATATCCCAATAAAAATCAGATGTTATTAACTGATTAATGTCATTATAGGTGTGCTTAGCGTAATGAAATTTGTTTTTTTCTTCGGTTACTAAATTTTCATCATTATATGAATATTCCATATAAATTTCACCACCAATCAATACCTTACTTATCAACGGGATATCCTTATTTTCGATAACTGACTGTTTATCTTTTTCGCAGGAAAATAGCAGGAGAGAAATGAAAAACGCAAATGCTAACTTTTTCATGATGCTGGTGTTAAGGGTTAGGTTCTATTAAAGTTAAATCATATACTTGCAGGTCGTTCCCAGTGCCCCTTTGAAATTTTATGGTATTTCCAGATTGAATCAACGTATATTCTCCACTTAAAAGGCAGTCAAATTTATCTTCAGTAAACATTATAGCACAAGTACAATCAAGTACGACAGGCATCTCGGTTGGGGAAAAAGAAATTGTGTTGTGCTTTATTTTGTAAGTCCCTTTTGTTATGCATGGGAATTTCTGATTCAATGCTCCCCCTGATGCGACTTCAGCATAATTGTTTCCATTGAAAGAAATTGCAGCAAACAGAGGTTGCCCCTGGTAAACTAAAGACCCTGAATAATACCCATCAGTTGAAACGGTATCCATTTTTTCACAACCTGAAAAGAATGAGGAACTGGTGAAAATAATTAAAAAAAATACAGTCTTCGCTATTTTTCTCATTGCATTAATACTTGAGATTATAGATTATCATCATTTAATAACTCCGACAAAATTTAAATAATCATCTACGCTTACTCTATACCTATAAGAATCTGCACTCCCTGCAAATTTAAAATTATATGTATAGTAACAGATACAATTACATATACCAGGTTGTGTGGTCTGGATTTTAATAAGCAAAGAGTCCCCTATGATGGAAGATGAAGCACTGTATTCGGAGCAACAAGTGGCATTAAATCCAACAAATACATTAAGACTGTCGTTAGAAACTGTATAAGTTACAGTATCAGATTTAATAAGTGGGTCACTTTTGAATGATGAACCCTTTTCCAGAAAGCATCCTCCTTCTGTAGTTTCAAGGTATTCAAGATTTCCCAATTCATTTTTATCACAACCAATAAAGATTGTCAATAGCAGGAGTAAGAACAATATTTTTCTCATTGAATCAGGTCTTGGGTCACAGTAAAATGCGCAAAATTCGTACCAATGTTATCTTTTAGCCCCAAGGAAAGTGAGTATTAATTTGACTTTCATATTTAAAGATTATGTCGCCTTATAAAATATTATGGGCAATGAGACTGACTTTGATGAGATATCCCTATCCTATTAGCACGAGGAAATGCAGCGAGCCAAAGGGTATCGCCTCCTTTATTTAATAATTGAATATTCCTGACCCTATTACGGCTCTCCATAAGTATTTATTTCAAAATGTGCCAATAATTATATGGAGCCGTTTTACAGTACTTCAAATTTGTAAGGATGATCTTTTTAATTCATCAATAGATTTACGGATGGTATACTTTTATTAATTCCATGTACTTGAGTAGACCTTTTACTCGATGAAATGCAACGAGACTTTGTGGACCGTTTATTCTGAACTTAGCTGAACCATCATCAAATAAAATAATAAAAAAACCTGGTCACCAAGTCCCAGGTTGTATTTGTGTTGATAATACTAATATAAAGTAAGTTATATATTATGCTCAACCGGTTAAATGCTGTATTGGACTGAAATAAAACGATTTAAAGCATCCTGTCTTTCGACCAACAGCAGTTTACTCCATAATAGATCGTGTCTCTAAAGGGCTGCAAATGGTCATAAATCGATTATTGATCACAATGTACATAGCAGACCGACAGATCTATACATAGTTTTAATGGGCTTGAGAAGTCGGGGAGGAGAATTGCATAAACCGTGACAAACAAATGACCTTTATTGTCCGTGTTGATTATGGTTAGTTCTCTGTTTAGAATCTAGGTACAATAAAATAGTCAAGGTGATAGAGTTCTGTTCTCATGTTGCTGTATAATAATCCATTGAGATTATTCGTAATACTTAAACCTAAGTACATGACTCATCATTGAACTATACAATGACAATTCTTTTGATTCAAGAGTTATGAGGTTATTGTTTTTATCAAAAGTCCGGGTTATGGATCGAAAATGGGCATTAGTTGAATACACATAAAGATCCGATTTTGTCTGCAGGGAACCTGTATAAGAGTGGATAGTATAAGTTAGACATTGATCATCAGAAGCATAGAATGCTTCTTTAATTAATTTATCCGAATTGTCATATTTATATTCAGTGTAGTTTTCTAATTGATTACCTGAATATCTTTTCATTTTTGAAAGTAGTCCATTTTGATATTCGAAAACCGAATATTCAGTTATACCTCCCAATGGATATTCTATTGTCTCTTTTATTTTTATTCCTTCTGTCGAGTAAGTAAAAGAAGTGTTTTGTAAATTGATAAAGCCTGTGGGAGAGTTTAAATTTGCATTATAATTGATGATCTTCATTAACTGCCCTAACGAACTATACTCATACAAATCGTACTTAATGGTTCCAACAATTGTTCCATTATCGTACATGGGAGATGATACTTTGCTTTTTCTCCCATTGTCATCGTATTCATATTCTTCGACTATGCTGATCGGGTCTTGTGAATCTATATTTGAGAAAAGCAATACTTGTTTTAGCTTAGCATCTGCTTCAGCAGAAGTAAAACCAGAATCATCTTTTTGACAACTTAATAAAACGATAATTATTAAGCTGCATAATCCTAATAATGGCACTTTTGTTTTCATTGTGTTAACTTTTACTAGTCATAATGGAAGAGGTTATAGAACCATTTTATATTAAAAAAGAGGTCAGGTATGCAAATAATTATCAAAATTCATGCCACTGTTATTAAATTAACAGTAAACTGTCTAAGTAGCCGAAAGTCTATGCAGTAACCGTGACAAACAACTTACTCATATTGTCCGTATTAACATTTCGCCAGGATTATTTCATTATTCCACCTGTTGTACTTGTAGAAAAATAAAACTCAGAGGTTTTATTATTATATGTAAGGTAACCATATTTCTTACCTTCCTCAAATTCAAAAATTTGCACGAAAACCTTTGAACCTTCAAGTATCTCTGCCCTTAATTTATTTTTGCCCGAAGGAATCTGAAATGATGATGTTGTAACAGTAGGCAAAATGCCAGTATAACATATTTGATCATTAACTTTTTCTTGTCCATCTATTGTGACTTTTATAGTCTTACAATTTACTTCCGAATCAATATATTCTGAATATAAAGTAAATTGAAATTCGTCTTTTTTAGTACATGTTGTAAATGCTAATAGAAGGATAAGTAAGGAGAGCAAAATTTTTATTTTCATGGGACTTTTGATTAATCGGTCAGATTACATTAAAAATGCACAAATTGTATGCCAAATTCAATTCTTGGCAGGGGTGAATGCTAACGTGAGTCTGTCTAAGAACTTATTCGATTCACTATCTTCCCGGTCAATTTAAATCGTTTTATAGGCGGATATTGATCCCCTTATCTAATCAGAGACAAGTTCTGGTTCAACCTGGCTTCATCACTTGATGTAACACACCGTATGAAGCCCTATGTATTATGGCGAAAACTATTTTGTCGTTAACCAGTCCCCCCTAAATTGAGTCTTAATGTCGAGTTTTTCAATGACTTCAGTTACGTACTTTTGTACTTCAATAATCTCATGAGAATATGGCATTCCTGCCCATTTATCATCAACAACGTTATCCCATGCTATTGCAAATAAATCTTTAAAATTTTGACTTTTTTTGCCAAATCGAGAAAAAATTGCAATTAAGTATTCACTTTGAATTTCCTCTCTTATGTGAAAGTATACTCGTATTCCAAGTTCAAATCTTTTTGCTCGAAATTCTTCTGAAATTTGATTGTTGGATGAATCGGCTAAATATGTAAGGCTTGAGAAAAGAGATGTCAGAATTGACGGTGCGATACAACCATTAAAATAGTTTTCACTTACAAAAGTAAGCCAGGATTCTGTATTGTCAATAATATCATAAATCAATCTGTGGTTATAAGTTGGAAATTCGCTTTCTTTTTCCTCTTCAGTTAAATTATCTGTATTTATGTTCTCACATATCATCTGCACAAATCTTTCATAATAATTTAACCATAAAAAGTCTTTATGCTTCTTTTGAATTGCTTCGTGGATCATTAAATTAAAGAAACTAATACAATAAGTCACAGGCAGAGTCCACAATATCGAATCATTATAATATGCTCTATTGTAATCACTATCCGTTTTTTTCTCTCTTTCTTTCCGTAATAATTCTTTACAATAATTTCCTATGGGTTGATAAATCCTTAATCCTCCAGCAATTTCTGGATCTCCAATTATTCCAGTCAATATTGGTTTATTTTCAAGTAGAAGATTGTCTATTTTATTGTCTCGCAGTTCTCTGTTTAAAGGTGAATAAGGATTAGAAATGAGAAATTTATAATATAGTTGGAATGAATCAATGTAACGATGGTCTCCTAAAATGTTATTTATAAATTTTGAATAAAAGTAGGGATCAATTTTTGTAAAGCTTTCCACAACTTTTTCATCAAGAATGGTAGAAAATAGTTTGAAATTTTCGATTTCCTTTGTTGTAAGCGTGTTATCCTTTTTAAAATGGACTTTAAGTAAAGCATCCAATTCATATTTATTAATCAATTCGTATAAAAGATTGTGCTTCTCTCGATTAGCTAAAAAGTCGTAATAGTCAAGCAATTTACCTCTATTCGGTTTTGGAAATTTTGATTTTAAGACTTTGTAACCTATATAAATAATAAGAATTAGAGATAGTATAAAAGAATACTCATTAGCTGTCAATCCATTAGCATTAGTAAAGATTTCCCAGGAGTCAAACCATTTTACAAAATGATCAAAAAATAGTGTCAGATATAAAATATAGATGCTAACAATTATCAATATAAAAGTCTCTGACTTTGTGAATTTAAGACCTATTAGTTTCTTATCCTCGATTGGAATAAGTGTATAACCTGCTAACAGGATTGCGATGATTGTAAAAATTGATTCAGTTGTCATGGTTAGTTATCAAATTGTCATGTATTTGCCATAACATTTTATGATATGGTGTCTTGTGGGATTACGAAGCAATTTCCTATCAAGTTAAACCGAACTTGATGCGGGGCAGAATGTTTGATATAACCACTTAATCCCCAATGTTTTATACACGATGTTGAACTAAATCCCGCCTCTGCGGGATAGCTTTAAAAATACCCGA
>DIVM01000371.1 GCA_002435835.1 Firmicutes bacterium UBA6132 | reverse complement strand
TTTAGCAACTATTGAATCGTTGTTTAAAGGAGAGAAATTTCTGATTAGAATATTTGACAAATATGGGTTTTCTTTTAATGAGAAAGCTTTTATAAGGTTACCCTTAAGGTCATATTTCAATATTTCGTCTGAAAACGAAATAAATAGATAATTATCTGGAGAAATTTTAAAATTTATTGATTGAATATTTGAAAATACTCCTCTTGTAATTGCAAAAGCTCCTGAAAATTGTAAGTCTCTATCATATAGAATAAATGAGTTCTTAAGTCCATCAAGAATTACCAGGTTACCAATTGTATCGCTATCGCATGCAACAGGATAACCAGATTCTCCAGCTAAAGGGCCATAACCTATAGTATAAATATCATATTGTTGAGCATACGCAAAAGGTGTAATAAGAAAAAAGGCTATTAACAATATTGTTATAATCTTTAGTTTTATCATCTATTTTTCCTCAATTCCTAATTTTCTTTCATATTTATTAAAACCCATTATTAGAATTTTAACAATTTCTTTTATGTTACCTTTACTTAACTTAAAAAGTTTTTTTATATCAGGACTAACTCTTACTAAAATTATTACAGGTATCATGACAGAAATTATAATTAATGCTTCTGATTTTGAATGCATAATTGCAAGAAAAGGAAGCATTAAGAAGCAAAAACCCAAACCGAAAGAAACATTTTGGGTTGTAAGGAATAAGAAAGCAAAAACAATTAATGAAATTGGTAGTTCAGCAACAAATAAAGTAGTCATGATGCCAATGCTCGTAGATGCTCCTTTTCCGCCTTTAAAGTTCATGAATATTGACCAATTATGACCTATAATTGCCATCAAACCGCAGATACCAACCCATAGCTGGTTGAATTGAAGCTGAACAGCAATTAATACAGGAATTACGCCTTTTAAAACATCAATTATAAATGTTAAAAAACCATAAAATTTACCCATAGATTTAAATGCATTCAAAGCACCCATGTTTTTTGTTCCAATTTTCCTAATATCTTTCTTTAAAATCTTTTTCCCAAAGAGATATGCAGTTGGAACCGATCCAAGAATGTAACTTGTTATAGCGGCAAAAATTTCTCCAAATGGCATTTAGTTCACCTATATATTATTATAGGATTTTTTAGTATTTATAAAAGATAGCGATATAGGTTTTAATTTATTATTAAATTCTAACGCTTATATCTCCTGATTTTGTTTCTATGTCAATTTGAGAATTTCCATCATTAAATGTGCCTTCTAATTCAGTTCTTTCTCTTTTAATAGACTTTAGATCTCCGTCTACAGATATTTCTCCAGTATAAGCTCTTAGTAAAAGCGATCCACCACTGTTTTTATTAAATTTAATTTCTATATCTCCGCTTAAGGATTTGAAAGAACCTTTATTTTCGTTTATTAAGATCTCTTTTATCTCAATATCTCCTGATAAGGTTTCTACAGATATTAAGTTTGAAGTTATATCATAAGCTTCAACATCTCCTGCAAAGCTTTTTAGTTTGATTTCGCCTTCAATTTTTTTTGCTTCAATATCTCCCGATAAAGTGGAAGCTTCAATTTTGCCTTTTAAATCTTCAATCATTAGATCGCCGCTTTTTGTAGATATATTGGTTGTTCCACTAATAACTGAAATAGATATGTCACCATTTAAAGTTTTAACTTCTGATGTTCCTTTTATATGATTAATTTGAATATCACCGCTCTTAGTGATGTAAGATAGTTTACCGTTTAAGTTCTTTCCAGCAAAATCTCCGTTAAAAGATGAGAGATTTATTTCTCCATCAATATTCTCGATTATTAAATCTGATGATAATGAAAAAACGTTAATATCTATCTTTTTAGGAATAAATAATTCTATGTCGACTTTAATTCTTGTCTGTTTTTCCTTTGGAATCTCTATTCTTAAAGTGTCGTTAAATTCATTTATATAGCTCGGAACTAAATTAATTTCTGACTCTAAAATCTCTTCTGAATCATTTCTAATTTCTGTGTTAGTTTTTAACTTAAAATCTTTATCGGTTCCAATTATTTTTATATTACCTTTTGGAATTTTTATCTCAATATTCTTTACAGATTGATTAATGACTTTATTAGTTTCGGTTGTTCTTTTAAATTTACCTTTAAAAAAGGAACCAGAGAAATCAATATTTTTAAGATCAATTCCTTTAAAAACATCCTCTAATACATTCGATACTGAATCTTTGACGTTTCTCAATACGGATTTTAAATTATCCATTTTATCTTCAAAAAAATTTTGATAATTTGTCCCTTTTTCTTGGTTTTCTTCTTTCAGTGAATCGATTAATGTGGCTCCCTCTTCTTCACTAATCTTACCTTCTCTAACCATTTTTAATATACGTAAAATTTCTTCACTCATTTTATCTCTCCTTTAATATCTCCTTTTTAATAATTATCATTTAATTTTGATTTAAATATTTTCACTGCTTCATCTACCTTCATTTCCCCCTTTTCGATAGAATCAAGTATTGATTTTTTAAAGTCAGTAGTCGATTCCTTCCTGTTTTTTATACCTAAAGAGATCAATAAATTATCTAATTTAGCTTTAACAGTCGGATATGAAATTTTTAAATCCTTTTCAATCTCTTTTATATTTCCTCTTGCGCTTAAAAAAACCATAAGGAATTCCATTTCTTCTTCTTGCAATCTTATTAATTTAGGTATTATATACTTTCCTTTGATAATAGTATTACAGCTCTCGCATTGAAGTTCTATGATGTTTAAATTTCCACTACATGAAGGACACTCTCTTGGTATAATTTTTGTTTTACTCATATTTCTAACCTCAATATTATTAATATATATATCAAAAATATAAAACAAAAAATGAATAATGTCAATAATAATATTGAATAAATAAATAATAACATTAATAATATTAAAATATATTCATTAGTTAATAGATTATTAATTTATGAAATCTTTTAATTTGAGCAAGACAAAATGTAGTATATAATTTAATTCATAATATTTATTGTTTATGGAGGATATGAATGAGCGAGATAAGAGAAGATTTGAAATATACAAAGACAGATGAATGGGTTAAACTTGAAGGTGATAAGGCTACTATAGGGATAACAGATTACGCCCAGTCTCATCTTGGCGATATAGTATTTGTTGAATCAAAACAAAGTGGAGCTAAATTTAATAAAGGAGACATTTTAACAACAATAGAGTCTGTAAAATCAGCTTCAGATATCTACTCTCCTATTAGCGGAGAATTAATTGAAATTAACAACAACCTTGAGGCAGATTCAGGAATTATAAACAAAGAACCATATGATAGCGGATGGATAGCAAAATTAAAAATTAACAATAACAATGATTATAATGAACTCTTGAGTCCTGAAGCTTATATGGATCTCCATAAGGAGTAAAAATGAAATATATTCCGGTTACAACAGAACAGAATGACGAAATACAAAAAGTTTTAGGATTTAAAAATACAGAAGAGTTAATGAAGAAGATTACAAATGAAAAATTTATTCTAACGAGAAACTTAAATATAGAAGGACCTTTATCAGAAATAGAAATTACAAAGAAGATGTCAGATATTTCATCTAAAAATACAGCTTTAAACGAAAAAATCCCTTTTATTGGAGAAATTGCATACAATCACTATATCCCATCAATTGTCAAGCATCTTGCAATGCAGTCGCAATTTTATACATCTTATACACCTTATCAGCCAGAACTAAGCCAGGGAACACTCGAAGCAATTTATGAATACCAATCTTATATGGTCAATTTAACAGGAATGGATGTTTCAAATGCATCTTTGTATGATGGTGCTACTGCTGCTGCAGAAGCCATGTATATGCTAACTGCCGCTACTGATAATAGTAAAGTGCTTATAAGCTCACTAATTCATCCTTCTGTTAAAGAAGTATTAAAAACTTATGCTCACACTGCTGAAATTGGGTTAATTGAGGTAATAAATGATAATGGTAATATTTCATATCCAGATTTAGAGGAAAAATTATCTGACGAAATTGCCTGCTTTATATTCCAGTCTCCTAATGCTTTTGGTGTAATTGAAGACATTTCAGCATTGGTAGATATTCTTTCGAAAAAGAGAATAAAGATGATTTCAGTTATTCTTGAAGCTATGTCGCTTGGTATTATGAAACCACCAGGAACTATGGGTGTAGATATTGTCTGCGGTGAAGCACAATCATTTGGAAATGATATTTCATTTGGTGGTCCTGGTCTTGGATTTATAACATGCAAAAAAGAAAATATAAGAAGACTGCCTGGCAGGATTGTCGGTAAAACATTAGATACTGAAGGAAGGGTCTCTTATGTGTTAACTTTAAGAGCAAGAGAACAGGACATCAGAAGAGAGAAAGCAACATCCAATATCTGCACAAATAATAGCTTATGCGCTCTCAAGGCCTCAATATACCTATCTACACTGGGCGAAGAAGGCTTGAGGGAAGTTGCTGAACAAAATTTGCAACTAAGTCACTACGCGTTTAACGAACTAAATAAAATAAGCAAGATAAATGTTCCTTACAAGAAGCCCTTCTTTAATGAGTTTTTAATTGAAACACCGATAGAACCAGAAAAATTAAGCAAAATTTTATTAGAAAAAGGTATCTTGATTTCAAATAGCCCTTTATCCAAATTTTATCCTTATTTAAAAAATCCACTAATATTAACCTTTACTGAGCTTACAACAAAAAATGATATTGATTATTTAGTCAGAACCTTGAAAGAGGTGCTTTAATGGAAGTTAAATTACTTTACGAAATATCAAGAGACGGTAAAAAGGGTTACTCAATTCCCCCTCTTAATGTTCCAAAAGAAAACATAGATAATCTTCTACCCAAGGATTTTCAAAGAGATAAAATTGGACTGCCTAAAGTATCTGAACCAGAAATAGTAAGGCATTATACAAATCTTGCTTCACTGAATTATGGCGTAGATACAGGATTTTATCCATTAGGTTCATGTACAATGAAATATAATCCTAA
>DIVM01000135.1 GCA_002435835.1 Firmicutes bacterium UBA6132 | reverse complement strand
TTTTTTATAGTGTTGAGGGGTATGGGGTATTTAATAAGTAATTGGGAATATCTAACTGGGAAGTTAAAACATAATTAAAAAGACAGCCTTACATAAAAGACTGAAATTTCAATATTAATTATTAAAGGAATAACCACAGATTAAAAGAATTTAAGCTGTGTTCATTTAAATGGGAAGATTTTTTGTTGGGAAAATTAAAAATATACTCATTTTAATTTAATAATAGCAAATGAAATGTCTACTAAAAATTAGGAGTTAGAATTTTATTTACAGATTGAGAGTATAACTAATTGTTATACTCTCTTATTAATATTTATAATATAATCTATTATTGCTTGCTTCGATATCCTCCATTTAGTTCCATTTTTAAAACTTTTAATTCTTCCACTTTTTAATAGTTTATAACAATTATTTTTCCCGATTTTTAACATTTCGCATAGCTCGTCAATAGTTATAACATCATCATATGCTTCAAACATATATTTTACACCACCCTTTTTTATAGTTCATTATTTAAATGTTATATCAATTAGATTGAATTATCTAAATGGTTTTGTAATAAATGCAATATAAAAAAAATTCAACTATATATTATAACTTTGAACCTGAAGCAAATCTGAATTAATCAGAGTCCTGAATTGCAGGAGCATATAATTCATCTGAATAGATGAGAAAATTAACTATATCTATAAAAATTATAGGAGGAGAATAAAAATGAACATTGAATTGAAAAAACTTGAATTGCTAAATTTTAAAGGTATTAAAGAACTAACAATTGATTTTGGAAAAGAAACAAATATACTGGGACAAAATGCAAGTGGTAAAACAACCATATTTGACTCTTTCACTTGGTTATTGTTTGGTAAAGACAGTGCTAACAAAAGTGATTTTAACATTAAGATTTTAAATAAAAAGGGTGAGGTAATCCATGGATTAAATGATCAAGTAACAGGCGTATTAATTTTAGGAGATAAAGAAGTAATATTGAGAAGGGTTTTAAAAGAAAATTGGGTTAAAAAGAGAGGCTCTGCTGATTTAGTATTTAGCGGCAATTCTACGGAATATTTTATTAACGAAGTACCTAAAAAAGAAAAAGAGTACAAGGAATATATCAATGGCATCATAGATGAAAATGTATTTAAGCTGCTAACAAATCCTTTACACTTTAATATTAATAATTCATGGCAGGATAGAAGAAAGATACTTTTATCAGTTATAGGAGACATATCAGATGAAGATGTAATAAATAGCAGCAAGGACCTAATTAAGCTTAAAGAATTATTAAACGGCAACAGCATAGAAGACTTCAAGGCAATAATAGCAAGCAAAAAGAAAAAGCTAAATGAGCAATTAAAAGCTATTCCAATTAGGATCGATGAAATTAATAGGGGATTACCAGTACTTGCAGAAGATGTTGACTATGAAGAGTATGAAACTATAAGAGTAAAACTTAAAGAAAATTTGAAAGTATTAGAAAATCAATTGACTAATCAACACAAAGATGCAGAGAATTTCATCAAGAGGCAATCAGAGATTTCGAATAAAAAGAATATACTAAAAGATATGGAATTACAAATTGAAAGAAATTCAATGAAGGAGCTTAATAATTTAAAATTAAACTTGATGGATCTTGAATACAAACAATCAAACTTAATAAAGAAAAAAGAAAACGAGGCTTCAAATATTGCTAAAAACGCAGAAGAAATAGGAAGACTTAATAATGAAATGACAGAATGCAGGACCGAATATAAGAATATTTTCAATGAGACTTTTAAAGAGCCAGACCGTGATAATTTTATTTGTCCTACATGTGAGCAAAAGTTGGCTACCGAGGATATTGAGAACAAAATAAAGGAAATGTTTGAAAGCTTTAATAGATTTAAAAACAATAAACTTACAGATATATCTAATCAAGGCAAGTCAAGAAATGCAATAGTTGATAGGCTTAAAACTAAAAATGATAGCTTACAATTACTGATTGATGATTATGAAAAAGAGCTTATAGAATGCACCTCTATTATAGATAAGCTAAAGGCGCAGATTGAAGAAGAAAACAAAGCTGAACATGTAGTTGACTATAACTATGTTTCAGAATATAAGGCTTTAAATGAAGAAATAAAAGGTATAGAGAAAAGCATGGTACCAATAAGCACAGATAACAAAGTTACAGAACAATATAACTATGTTAAAGAAAAACTGTTCGCAACGGAACAAGTACTAAGCAGTAAAAAAGCAATAGCAGATGCTCAGGAGAGAATAAAAGAGCTTAAGAAAGAAGAAAGAAATTACAGTCTACAAATTGCAGCATTAGAAGGGCAAGAGTTTTTAACAGAACAATTTATAAAAACTAAAGTAAATCTGTTAGAAGAAAAAATGAACAGCACTTTCAAGTATGTAAAATTCAAGATGTTTGATGTACAAACAAATGGCGCATTGAATGATACTTGTCAGGCTCTGATTGAAGGTGTTCCTTTTGCAGATGCAAACAATGCAGCAAAAATTAATGCTGGCATAGACATTATAAATGCTTTAGGTAAATTTTATGATACTACAGCACCAATATTTATAGATAACAGAGAATCTGTAATTGATCTGATTGATACTGACAGTCAAGTAATCAATTTAATTGTTAGTAAGCATGATAAAAATTTAAGGATTGAAGCTGCATAATGAAGGACGAAAAATACTATGATCCAAACAACGTAAATGCAGATAACTTTAATGAAACTATGGATGGTTATGTAAAGTATGCATTAGAGTCAATGAGTAAGTCGTTAAAAGAAAATGAAAATTTCACAGATGAACAGATAAATACTGTAACGGATTGCTTTAAAGGCGGTTTAAGATGGGCTGAAGATGATTTAACAATGGAAAATGCAAGAAATTATAAAAACAGGAGGAAACAAAAATGAGTAACGAAGTAGCAAAAGGCAAACAGAAATTTAGTGTAGCAATACAAAGCGATGGTTATAAGAAGCTTATTAATAATACTTTAGGTAATCCAAAGAAAGCTGAAAGATTTGTTGCAGCTATTACAAGTGCTATATCAGTTAATGCAGAGCTTCAAGATTGCGATGCAGGAAGTATATTATCAAGTGCTTTATTAGGTGAGAGCTTGAGCCTCTCACCTTCTCCACATTTAGGCCAATATTATTTAGTACCTTTTAATGATAAGAAAAAAGGTAAAGTTGCAAGTTTTATACTTGGTTATAAAGGATATTTACAATTAGCCATACGTTCAGGATACTACAAGAAAATAAACGTAGTAGCAATCAAAGAAGGTGAGTTGGTAAACTTCAATCCCTTAGAGGAAGAAGTTGAAGTCAATTTAATAGAAGATGAAGAAACAAGGGAAAATGCAACAACAATAGGTTACTATGCAATGTTTGAGTACTTGAATGGCTTTAGAAAAGCAATGTATTGGTCTAAACCTAAAATGGTCGAACATGCTAAAAAGTATAGTCAAGGATATAAAAAAGATATGGCTAATGGCTGGTCTTATACATTTTGGACAAAAGATTTTGATTCAATGGCATTTAAAACAATGCTAAGACAATTGATTTCTAAATGGGGCATTATGAGTATTGAGCTTCAAACAGCTTTTGAAGCTGATATTGAAAGTGAAAATAATAGGAATGTTGATGTTGTAGATAATGAGTTGAAAGAAGAAATAAATGAAAATGCCAATAAAAAGATAATTGATTTCAATAGTTCAGTAGCAGTTGATGTTACATTAATGGAGGCAGACGAAACAAGCCTTATTAATGATACAAAGAGGCAGCCAACTATTGATGATATGATTGATCCAGGATTCTAAAATGAAAATTAAATGTTTAGGTAGCAGTTCTTCTGGAAACTGCTATCTTCTTAAAGCAAATAATGGTGAAATTTTAATGCTTGAATGTGGCATTGAATTTAAAGAAGTAGAAAAAGAACTAAATTTTGATATTAGTAATATAAGCGGATGCTTGATTTCACATGAACACGGAGACCATTCAAAATATGTACAAAAAGTTATGAATTTTGGTATTGATTGTTATATGAGCAATGGTACCAAAAGTGCTTTAACCTTAAATTATCACAGAGTGATTATATTAGTTCAAAATGAAATGCATGATATAGGACAATATAAAATTATTCCTTTTAATACAAAGCATGATTGTGTTGAACCAATTGGTTTTTTAATATATCACAAAGAAATGGGTTTGATGCTATTTGCTACAGATACTTATTATTTAGAATATAGGTTTGAGGGACTTAATCATATTTTTATTGAGTGCAATTACGAAAAAGAAATACTATATAAAAATATGGAGTTAGGCATAATTAATAAAACTTTAAAAGATAGAACTTTAAAAAGCCATTTTGAGCTTGAAAATGTTAAAGCCTTTTTAAAAGCTAATGATTTGTCGGATGTAAGAAATGTTTGTTTGCTGCATTTGTCAGATAGAAATAGTGATGCTGAAAGATTTAATAAGGAGATTGAAGAGGTTACTGGTAAAAATGTTGTAATAGCAGATAAAGGCGTGGAAATAGATTTGAATTTGTTTCCGTTTTAAGGTACAGATTAGTTGCTTATAGGTTAATAGAAAGTAATTTAGTAATAAGCCCAATGTATTTCAAAAATACATTGGGTAAAATTTTATTTAATGGGAGATAAAAATTATGAATAAAATATATGGAATAGATGCAAAAAATAATATGTTAAAATCAGCAAANNTTGTTTCATTAAAAATGGTTAAAGAAAACAGTGTTACATATTTGAATAGGGTAATTTCTTCCCCTGTTGATAGTGTGGAAATAATCAGAAATTTTATTGCTGATAGTGATAGAGAGCAGATGGTTGTATGCTGCTTAGATACAAAGAACCAACCTACTTCAATTTCTATTGTAAGCATTGGGTCTTTAAACAGTGCAATTGTCCATCCAAGGGAAGTATTTAAAACTGCGATTTTAAGTAATTCAGCTTCAATAATTATAGCTCATAATCATCCTTCTGGTATTTCTGATCCTTCGCATGAGGATATTGTATTAACAAACAGACTTGATGAAGCAGGCAAGATAATAGGAATTAAGTTATTGGATCATTTAATAATAGGACAAGGTTGTTATACAAGCTTTAAAGAAGATGGGTTGTTGTAAAATATGACTTTTTTTAGATTGCTAAATACTTGTAATATATTTCTTTTAAAACTTTAAACAAATTTAAACTTGGAGGTATGTATGAAATTAGGATGCTTATATGGAACAAGAGAAATTGATTCATTAATGCAAAAAAGTATTCAGTTTAGTGGTGAAATCAATGAAGCTATTGGTAAATTTATAAATAATAATTGGGGCGATACTTGTCTTGAAGATGCTTTATTAAATACTTTAGCATTAGATACAGGTGAAAGAATTGTAGCTGTATATAAAACTTGCAAAGGATTAATATGGATAATGTCTGAACATGATAGGCAATCGACAACAATATTATTCCCTACAGAATATTAAAAAGGTTAGGGGTATTTTTATGTTTGAAATAAGAATAAATTGGAGGAAAGAAGAATGTTTGAAATATATTTTAATGACCTAAATGAGGAGTGTAAGGAAAGATTAATGGAAAATTTAAATATTAGCACACCTGAGGAAGCCAATCTGGATATTGACATAATACCGATAGCAATAATTGACATTGATTAATAAAGACTGGACAAAAAAACATATAAAATACCTAATCTCAAAAATGGGATTAGGTATTTTTATAAAGAAAGATCTTAATATCGTTATATTATGCACAAATAAATTATGGCAAAGTATGTTGGTAACACTTTTGACGTAAAAAATTTAAAATATATAAATAAATATATAATTGACTCGGGGGTGACTTTTATTGCATAAATGGATGAAAGAACTATCTTTAAATGATTTGGACGAAAAAAACAGGGAAATTGCTAAAATAATAGGAATTGATAACCTGCTTTTATTATGTGAATACTTCGGGGGCACTAGAATTTATATAAATAAATTGGACCACGTAACAGCTACATTGAGAAATATGAAAATAAAAGAAGAATACAACGGCTATAATTCAAAAGAAATAGTACGAAAATATAATCTTACTGAAATTCAGATACAAAGGATATTAAACGAAAAATAAGCCTTAAAAGAAAAAATGAAATGAAGCAGAAGTATTAGTAATAATTTTCATAATCGCTATGCACTGAGCTGTAGAAAAACTATATATGTAAACAAAATAGAATTAGAATTTAAAATTTTTACAAACTAAGGGGATAAGTAAAATGATTAAATGTGAATGTCTTTATATTGACGAGTTGATAAAAGATATGCAACAAAATCCAATAAAAAAAGTTGCTGATTTAAAATCTGGTAAGTGGCTGGACGCATGTATTAATTTAAATGAAGATTATGAATATTATGAATCTGGTGGATTTATTTATTATACTACTGGAATTATTGCTGATATTAGGGAAGAATTTAGGTTGGAAGATGGAAAAACATTAATTGTAATAAAATTAGTTCCGGAATTGGACAATAAAAAGTATAATTCAAATGCACATGGAATTTACATTAAGATTCCAAAAGAAGATGTTCAAAATATGACAACAAATATAATGGATTTAAAAACTGGAAGAACAATAACTGTCGCATTACGTCCTAATTATAGATATAACGGTTTAAAGGAATTAGAATGCTTTTGTTATGATTTACGATTGGGTGAAGGTGGGATGAAAGATGGCAGTGTAAAAATAATTTCTTTAGAAGAATATTTACACTACAGCGAAAATAAAACCAAAGAATTAATAGAAAAAAATAAGAAATGTGAAATTGAAGAAAAAGAAATTCAAAAGGAAAATAGAAAAGCATATAATGAAAATTTGAAGAAGGAAAATTCACAGAAAGAAGGTTGCTATATTGCTACAGCAGTCTACGGTTCTTATGAAGCTCCTGAAGTATTGATATTAAGAAGATTTAGAGATAATGTTTTAATGAAATATAAAGTTGGACGTATATTTATAGAAGTATATTATACATATAGCCCAAAAGCGGCAAGAAGATTGAAGGAATCAATTCGCATAAATCATTTTGTTAAGATGATTCTGGATAGATGGGTGTGCTATTTAGATAAAAAATAGTATCTGTAAAGAATATTTTATATATTGGATGATGAAGTAGGAAGATAAAACTAAACATATAAAAGAAATAGAAGTTGTAATTGATGCAATGCATAAAACAAAACGTTAATGTTTAAAGAAATGCAAAGGAATATTAACCATAAATAACACAAAATAATAAATTACAAAAATAAATTAAAATAGGGGTTTTAAAATGGAGATAATAGCAGTAATAGGTGCAATAATAATCTTTTTAATAAGTTTGAAAATTGTAAGAGCTGTAAGAAATATGTTTATGAAATTAATTGGTGCAAATTTCATTCTTGTTAGTCCTGTAACTACAATAGTATTGGCTTTATTTTTAACTATGTTTATAGGATCAATGCTTGGATTGAGCTGATTTTTATCATAATTATCTCAATAAATAAATACATATATTAGTTTGTGTTATGATATTTATAATTAATTTAAATCAGGGGTTATTGTCATAAAATATGCTTTATTAATCTGCTGATAAATTAAAAAATTCAGACCATAGAAACAGAAGAATTAACATGTTTCCATGGTCTTCTTTACGTTAGAATAAATTTAATAAAAATTTTATAAAGGTAATGGTGTAAGAAATCTTTTTATGAAACTAATTGGTCCTTTAATTTAAATTAATTACTACTTATCGCTTGCTGAGGAATTATCTGAGCAAGTTTTTTTATGTCGTTTATTAGAGAAATATGGTATAATTGATTTGTTAAATAAGGTGTAAAATATAAGAAGACAAATCTTTAAGGGGGGGACTAATTTCAATGAAATTTATTAAAATAATATACTTTGATGAAAGCTTTGTAGCTGATTTTTTGCAAATAATTGCTGGAGGTGAATTTAAGAAAACTACTGAATTTATTTCAAATGTTAGCTCAGGAGCAAAAGGAGAAACAAATGCAGAAGCAAGTATTAATACAGACTCCAAAGGAGCTTCTAAGTTATTTAGTTTTTTAAGTGGGGTATCATTAAATGCTAATATTAAGGCAGAAGTCGACGCATCTTATAGAAGAGATAAAGTAGTTAAAAATATTTTAGAAAACACATTACTTTCTGATTTTATGGAACTAATAAAGAATGATGGAAAAAGAAAACCAGAGAACCAGAAATGTTCAGGTATAAGCATTTTTTCACAGCTTAAAGTGCATCCTGAACCCAATTCATTTTCTTTTTTTATGCTGGCAGCTCCCTTTTTCTCAATGTTAGAAGGTGATATTCCTATTAATAATGCAGATGGTACTACTTTTAATCTCGATATTACTAAAATGGAAGAAGCTATTGATAAAGGAAGAGGATACTATGAATTTATAGCAAATTATGAAGAACGTGAGATTATTTTACGCTTTAATATTTCTGCCTTTAGAAATAATTATACAATGTCTGACTTGCCTAAAATGCAGCTTACTTACTATGCAGTTCATGTAGGCAGAACAGATAAAGCAAAGTTGCAAATAGAAAGAGAATTTGAGTTTGGTACAAAAAATTTATCAAGAGCTGATTACTCCGGCCTTTCAAACCAAGTTGGTATAACAGAGGTAGATGTTTATGATGTCGTTCTTGCAGGGATTGAGGAGAGATAATGGAAAATATTAAGGTGTTTTGGGGATCTGATCATAAGTTTGATGACTCAATAGGCAAATTGGACAACTTCTTTACGATAGGAGAAGTACTCAATCACATTGGAAAAACAGAAATATCTATAGATGGTATTAAAAGTGAAAGCAGCTCTCCACTAGAAGTTAATAATTTAATAATATACACAGATGATTATGGGTCACTAAAAGAATGGGCACTGCTTGGTTTTTCAAACAATGTTTTAGAACATCAAAATATTTGCATACATAACCTTTGGCTTAACAATCCCCCATTGAAAATTTATACTGATATTTGTAGAACATATCCTGAAAAAATAAATGTATATAAAACAGAATATCCCATTATAACTATAGAGGCTTTAAAAGAGATAGCAACTCACTATAGTGAGGCAGTTATTGGTCAAGACAATGTTGTACATCAAATTTTGTCAGCGCTTTATTCACTTAAATATAATAAGCGTAAAAAGCCCGTGACTCTTCTTTTTTTAGGTGAATCTGGGGTTGGCAAAACAGAAACGGCTAAGTTTATTAGCAATTATATTGGAAATGAAATGGTTAGAGTACAATTTTCGATGCAACAAACAAATACAGCATATCAATTTATTTTTGGTGCAGATCATGGCGAAAATAGTCTTGCTCGTGAACTAATACGAAGAAGCTCAAATGTTGTTCTTTTAGATGAATTTGATAAAGTACATTCATCTTTTTATAACGCATTTTATCAAATGTTTGATGAAGGAATTTTCATAGATTCAAACTACTCTGTAAATGTGGAGAATTGTGTTATAATTTGCACAACTAATTATACAACAGAAAAAGAGGCGGAAAAGCACTTGGGCACACCTATTTATTCACGTTTTTCCAAAATAATAAAATTTAATACAATAAGTATTGAAAACCGAATTAAAATTGCTAAAAGAAATTATTACGAAATTTTCGCTCAACTTGACGATGAAGACAAGATGTTTATTTTGGAAAATCAAGTTTTAAGATTTTATATTGAAAAGATTAGAGGCGGATATTATAAAAACATGCGTATGCTTAGAAATGATATCGAAGATGCTATTAATTTTGAGATACTAAAAGCGAGAAATATTATTGAAATATGATGTGATGAATTATAGATTAACAAATGATATTTAAAGTTAGTTGTATGCATTATGGATTAGTGATATTTAATATACAAGACCAAGTTTTGGAATCAAAATGGTTCAATTTAAATTAATAATTCGGTGTAATTAATTCCCCGGGAAGATTATTTTGTGTGTTTCTATACACTCTTTTTCAATTAAGGATTTTGAAAATTTAGCTGAGATTAAGGGTTTACCCATAATAAATGAAATGAAAGAATATCAAATTGGGGAATGGATGAGTTTTGGTGATATCAAGGTAAAGCCTATGGTTGTTGATCATTCTGCTCTTGATGCTTTCATGTTTTTAATTGAGTCAAATGGGAAAAGAATTCTTTTTACAGGCGATTATCGTGAGCATGGAGCAGTTGGTTCAAATGGAGGCTTGGAAAATATGATTAATCAACATATTGTAAATGAAGTTGATATCTTAATAACTGAAGGTACTATGCTTTCAAGAATTACAGAGTCTACAATCCAAATTAAAACAGAAGAAGAGCTTGGTAAGAAAGCCTATGAGATTTTAAATAGGAAAGAAAATAAGTATAATTTTGTAATAGTGTCCTCTACAAATTTAGATAGTGTTATGAATTTTTATCATAATACGCCTAACAATAAGGCATTTGTATGCGATGAATATCAGGCACAGCTTATGCAAATCGCAATGGAGGATAAAGGGGATGATTACGATTTATATAAACCTGCATACATAAGAAAGATTAAGAGAAATATTTATATATGGGGAAAACAAAAAGAATTAAGACGTGAGGATGGTTTCTACGGTGCTGACTACGAAAAAATGAGAGAAAAGGGTTTTGTTATGTTGGTCAGGGTAAATAAAAATCCTAATTTTAATAATAACAAGTTTGAGAAAGCTCTGAATTTATTTGAGGATGAGGATCCCATGATTTTATATTCTATGTGGGAAGGTTATTTGAAAGGTAAGCATAAGGATGAAAGCATAGTGAATTTTATAGGCAATTATCGTAAAGAACATTTACATACAAGCGGGCATGCTTATGTAGAAAATATTAAAAAAGTAATAAAAATGGTAAATCCAAAAGTAATTATACCTATGCATACAGAATGCGCTGATGAGTTTACTAATATTGAAGAATTTAATATGTATTCGGATCGAGTAGTTGTATTAAATGATGGACAGATATTTGAGGTTTAAAATGGCAAAAGGATTATTATGAACAAGCATAATAATCCTCAGACTGTAGACTAAAAGTTGCTTTATTAACACGATAAAGCAGCTTTTTTAGTACGCATATTTATTTTTTCAAAACTTAGGGCATTTTTTAGCATTCCAATCAAAAAATGACGAAAATTTGGGCTTAGTAGCCCATTTTTCTTCTTCCAACTTGCTAATTTCTTTAAATTCATGCATGTAAAAGTAAGCATGACCTGCATTTTTACTTTTTCTAATCCTCGTAATTGCGTGTATCTCATTCCATGCTTTTCTTT
>DIVM01000021.1 GCA_002435835.1 Firmicutes bacterium UBA6132 | reverse complement strand
ACAAACTACAATACCTGTGCAGGTATTGTAGTTTGTAATAATATTCAATAAGGTCATATTTTCTATAATTTTAATATTTTCTCTTTTTCTTACCTGTTTAAGAAGCTTGCTTGAAATTTCCTTGCCTGTAATATCTTTATGATAAAGTATTCTTGGCTTTGAATGAGCAGCTTCTTTTGTATAAGTAAGTTCTCCATTATTATGTTCAAACTCAACATTATAATCAATTAAGTTTTTAATTACATCAGGAGAATTTCGTATCATGATTTCAACAGATGACTTATTATTTTTATAGTGCCCTGCCTTCATGGTATCTTCAAAAAAACTTTCATAATCGTCATCGTTTTTAAGAGTACATATGCCACCTTGAGCAAGGAAAGAGTTGCTTTCATCAGCTGCAGTTTTTGTAATCATAAGTACTTTTTTATTACTTGTGAAGTTAAGGGCAGAGAACATCCCAGCGATCCCTGTTCCAACTATAACAATATCTGTTTTTATGTTCATTTTATATTCCTTTTACTTAGCAATTTCTAACATTTTGTCAAGAGGCTTAACTGATTTTATGCGATCTGATTCTTTTATTTCTATTTTGTTGATGAAATTTTCCAAAGTATATGCAACTTTTTCAAGTGTGTTTCTTTTCATATTAGGACAAATTTGTTTTGTGTTTCTTACTGCATAGAATTTTTTATCAGGATTATTTGTTTTTAATTCATGGAAAATTCCTATTTCCGTACAAATTATAAATTCAGCGGCTTTACTTGAAGTTGCATAGTCAATTATTCCTGAAGTACTTCCTATATAATCTGCCATATCGAGTATTTCAAGTTTGCATTCAGGATGAGCAAGTATTTCGGAATTAGGATGTTCCTTTTTTACACTATCGAGATCTTCTTTTGTTATTTCTGCGTGGACGTGGCAATAGCCTTCATTGAATATAAAATTTTTTTGGGGTACCAATCTTGCAACATATCTACCAAGATTTTCATCTGGGATAAAATAAATATTTTTTTGAGGTAATGCTTTAACAATTTTTACAGCATTAGAAGATGTAACACAAACATCAACATTAGCCTTTAGTTCAGCAGTTGAGTTTATATAGCATACCACTGCTAAATCATCATACTTTTCTCTTACTTCTTGTATTTTTTCAACAGAAGCCATGTTAGCCATAGGACATCCTGCATTTAAATCGGGCATAATTACTGTTTTTTCAGGGTTAAGAATTTTTACACTTTCACCCATGAATGATACTCCACAAAGCATAATATTTTTTTTAGGAATTTCAATAGCTTTTTTAGCAAGATAATATGAATCACCAATGTAATCAGATATGAATTTTATATCTTTAGTCACATAATAATGCGCTAAAATGGATACATCTTTTTCTTTTTTAAGTTTATTTATTTTTTTAGCTAATGTTTCGATTTTCTTACCCTCCTATATATAATGGTAAATATAAATTAGTATAACATATGTCTTGACACATGACAAGATATAAAATGTGGCGATTTTAATTTTTTATTTATAAATTTAACTATTTAAATTTAATATCCATATGATTAGGAGAAGTTATATTTTTTGATATATTTATTTGAAATTTGTACAAAATAATGTATAATGAACTTAGTAAAATTTTGGAGGAAAAATGGAACAATATTTCACTAAAAATCCATCCACTAATTGTAATATATATAAATATGATTGGAATATTGGTCAGGATAGATTTTATTTTAATACAAGCAACAGCGTTTTTTCTAAAAATGGATTGGATTTTGGTTCAATGTTATTAATAGAAACTGTAATAAATGAAAATAAAGATTTTAGCGGTAGCATATTGGATATGGGTTGTGGTTATGGACCTATTGGTGTTATTTTAGCTAACTTAATAAAAGATTCAAAAATTGTAATGGCTGATGTAAATGAAAGAGCTTTAGAACTTGCATTAATGAATGCAAAAGAAAATAATGTTGAAAATAAAGTTAAAATAGTAAATTCATCTGCCTATGAAAATATTAAAGATAAATATGATATGATTGTTACAAATCCACCTATTAGAGCAGGAAAAGAAGTTGTATTTTCATTTTATGATGGAGCATATGAACACTTAAATGATGGTGGAAAATTATATGTAGTAATTCAAAAAAAGCAAGGTGCTGGGAGCACTAAAGAAAAATTAATAAGTTTGTTTGGAAATTGTGAAATAGCTGAAAAAAAATCTGGTTACTTCATTTTTAGATCAGAAAAATAATTTTAGGAGGTCACTTTTGCGAAAAGTGACCTCTTTAAATTTATTTATTTTGGTTCTAATGAAGCATTTACTTCGGCTCCTAATAAAAAAAATGTACTTGATATGTAAATCCAAAGTATGAATACGAAAACACCTGATAAACTTCCATAAATGTTATTAAAATATGAAATGCGTGTACTTACATATAATGAAAATATATAAGAACCTACAATGCATCCTAATGCAGCAAATACTGCACCTATGAATGTGTATTTAAAAGTTATTTTTTTATAAGGAATAAATTTATATGCTAATGAAAAAGTGATAACTAAAAGAATAAATGGTAGTACATATCTTAAAATATTAACAAAAACTAATACTGAGTCTGTAATAACTATATAGTTATTAAAAAAAATTAAAAATTGTCTTCCTAAAACTATAAATCCAAATACAATTTGCATAGAAATTATAATAAATAGAGAAAAAATTAAACCTTCAAAACGTATTAAGATGTAATTTTTATTAATTGTACTGTTATATGCATGATTAATTCCTTTTATTATTCCAACGCTTGCAGATGAAGCAGACCATAGAAGTGCAAGTATGCTCATGGGCATGTATGAATCATTTATTTTATTTGTAGAACTGTTTATAAGATTATAGATTATATTATAAACATCTTTTGGCAGAATTGTTTCTACTGAACTTAATAAATAATAAAAATATGAAGAATAAAAGCTAAATATAGTTACAATTAATATAGCAAATGGGAAAATTCCTAATATAACATAATAAGAAAATTGTGCACTTAGAGAAAAAACATCATCTTTATAAATTTTAATAATTATTTCTTTAATTTTTTTCACATAACACCTCTAATTTATTAATGAGATTATTATTTACAATATAATATTATTTATTAAACAAGAAATATGCAAAATTATATGTTAAAAATATATCAAACGGAACACTTTTTTACTTGATTATTTTGAAAACGTATATTATAATTAAGGAATGTTTATTTTAATGTATATGTATATGACATTAATTTATAATACAAAAAGGGAGGCAATAAAATGGAAATTAATAAGGTATGTGTGGTTGGAACAGGAACAATGGGTATAGGCATAGCTCAAACTTTTGCTCAAGCTGGAATTAAAGTTATATTTAAAGGCAGAGATGAAAAAAAATGTGATGCTGTTTTTGGTAACATTGCTAAAAGTCTTGATAAAATGGTTGCAAAAGGAAAAATGGAACAAGCTAAAAAAGATGAGACATTGGAAAATATAACAATGACTGTATCTTATGATGATTGCAAAGAGGCTGATTTATTTGTTGAAGTTGTAGCTGAAACTATTAGTTTAAAACATGCTATTTTTGCAGATATAGAAAAAGTTGCAAAAGATGATGCAATATTAGCTACAAACACTTCTTCTTTATCTATAACAGAAGTTGCAGCAGGTACTAAAAATCCTTCAAGAGTAATAGGTATGCATTTCTTCAATCCAGTACCAGCTATGAAACTTGTTGAAGTAATAAAAGGACAACTTACTAAGGATGAAATCCATGAATCAATTATATCATTAGCTAAAAATATAGGTAAAACTCCTGTTACTATTAATGAAGCACCAGGATTTGTTGTAAACAGAATTCTTATTCCATTAGTAAATGAAGGTATAGGAATTTTAGCAGATGGAGTTGCAACAAAGGAAGAAATTGATGCTGCAATGAAATTAGGAGCTAATCATCCAATGGGACCATTAGAGTTAGGGGATTTGGTTGGTCTTGATGTTTGTTTAGCTATTATGGAAGTTTTATATAGTGAATTTGGTGATTCTAAATATAGACCTCATCCACTTTTGAAAAAAATGGTTCGTGCTAATTTACTTGGAAGAAAAACAGGTAAAGGATTCTACGATTATTCTAAATAAATTATATAAATAATATAAAAAGGCTGAAAATTTCAATTTCAGCCTTTTTTACTTAAATTTCATCAACCATTTTCAATTGCTCAATAATTTTATCTAAAGTTTCCGACATTTTTCCAGTGTTTTCAATTTCTATATCACAGTATTTTTTATATAAATCAATTCTTTCACTATATAATTTGTATATTTTTTCTTTTTCACCTGTAAGAAGAGGACGTGTATCTATATCGATGTCTTTAATAATATTTTCAATAGGCCTGTTTATAAAAATTATTATAGAATTTTCTTTTAAATAATCAATATTTTCTTTTCTTTTTACTATGCCTCCGCCAGTTGCAATTACATGGGAGTTTAATTTGCTTAAATCTTTTGAACATCTTGTTTCAACATCTCTAAAGCAATTTTCACTGATTGCAAACATTTCTTTTATTGTTTTATTTTCATCCTGTTCTATATAATGATCCATATCTATGAAATTCATGAATAGTTTTTTTGAAAGCATATCCCCAAAAGTGCTTTTGCCGCTTCCTGGCATACCAATTATAACTTTATTTTTTTTCATCAAGTCACCTCTTTATATTTCATTTTTTTGGATATCCTTGCAAGTGTTCATAATTTCTTCATAAATTTTTTGTAGGTAATTTCCGTATTTACTATCTTCAAGCATATCCATACATTTTTCAATTACGATTTTTTCCCTTTCATCATCAAATATGGGAATATTATTATTCTTTTTGTATTGCCCAACTTTTAAAGTTAAGTTAAATCTTTTCTCAAGAAGCTGAACTATTTCTTCATCAACTTCCGAGATACTATCTCTTATTTCATTTAAATTTAATTTTAAATTTTCCATAATAATTCTCCTTCTCTTTCTAATATTAAATCAAGTAATGTTAATGCAGCAGCACCTTCTATAACAGGCAATGCCCTTTGTACTATGCATGGATCATGTCTTCCTTTTATTTGAAGTTCCGAATTTTCCATATTTGAAACATTAACTGTATTTTGTAATTTTGAAATAGAAGGAGTTGGTTTAATAGCTGTTCTAAAAATTATTGGCATTCCGTTCGTAATACCTCCAATTATTCCACCATTATTATTGCTCCTAGTTAAAACTTTTTCGTTTTCTACATAATATGAATCATTTGCAGTTGAGCCTTTCATACTGGAAATATTAAATCCTTCACCAAATTCAATTCCTTTTACAGAAGGTATTGAAAAAATCATGTGTGATAAACGACTTTCTACGGAATCGAAAAAGGGCTCACCGTATCCTGCTTCTAAATTAATTATATATGTTTCTACAATTCCTCCGACAGAATCTAAGTTTTCTTTAGCATTAAGGATTTCTGCTTGCATTTCTGCTGACTTTTCTAAAGTCAAAATAGGAAAGTCCATATTTTTTAAATTATTTAGAGAATTTTCATTTATATTTTTTAGTTGTGCATCATCTTCCACATTATAAATTGATTTTATTCTGCTTCCAATATGAATGTTTTTATATTTTTGCAGAATTTGCATTGCAATAGCACCAGCAAATAGCAGTGGAGCTGTTATTCTTCCTGAAAAATGGCCGCCACCTCTGTAATCATTACATGCTTGGTATTTAACATATGCAGGATAATCGCTGTGTCCAGGTCGCATATTGTCTTTTAATATGCTATAATCTTTTGAACTCGTATCTTCATTATATATAATTGCACATAGTGGAGCACCTGTTGTTTTACCGTTGAAGTAGCCGCTTATAATTTTAGGTAAATCACTTTCATTTCTTGTAGTGGATAATTTATTTTTTCCAGGAGCTCGCCTTATCATTTGTTTATTAATATATTCTATATCAAGTTCAATTCCTGGAGGTAAATTATCTATGACAACTCCAATTGCTTCTCCGTGGGATTCTCCAAAAATACTTAATTTTATTTTATTTCCCCAAATCGAGCTCATTTACAACACCTCCTAATGATTTATAATCATTCCAAAACTCTGGATATGATTTATTAACTGACATATAGTCTTGTAGTATTATTTCGTTTTCGCATTTTGTTGCTGCAATGGCTAATGACATTGCAATTCTGTGATCATTATGGCTGTTAACTATTGCATTGCCTTTTAATAAATTTTGTCCTTTTATTATAAGTCCATCATTTAATTCAATTATATTTGCACCTAATTTATTCATTTCCGTTGAAATTGCATTTAACCTATCCGATTCTTTTATTCTTAAACGTTCAGCATTTATTATTTTAGTTGTAACACCATTTTTTAATGCTGCATTGACTGCTAATATAGGAACTAAATCAGGGATTTGTGATGCATCTATAATAATTTCGTCAATATCATTTTTTTCGTATTGTTTAATAATGTCTAAAATTTCTTTGTCGCCTTGAAGAGAATTTTCATTTAATCCATCGCATTCTATGTTATTTCCAATAGAATGTGAGGTTAAGAAGAATGCACCTTGAGAAAAATCTCCTTCTACAAAATAATTTGATGATTTGTAGTTTGAACTACCATGAATTTTAAATTCTTTATAATCATTATTCACAATATTTACACCAAAATGTTTAAGCATATTAATTGTTAAATCCACATAACCAACTGATTGTAGTTTATCTGTAATTTTAATAGTTGAATCATTTTTAAGTAATGGAAGTGCAAATAAAAGACCTGAAATAAACTGTGAACTTATGCTTCCTGATAATTCATAAACTCCACTTTTTAGTTTTCCACTTACCGATAAAGGGAGTTTACCATCATTGTTTTCATAATGGATATTATTTTCTTTAAATATTTTATAAAAATCATCCAAAGGTCTTTCGACTAATTTTCCTTTGCCTGTAAATGTACAGCTATCTGAGAGAGATAATGCAATAGGTATTAAAAATCTCAGAGTTGATCCGGATTCATTACAATCTATTGTTATATCTTTAATTAAATTGTTATTTCTTTTTATATATAAACAATATGTTTTGTTTGCATTTTCAACTATTTTAATTTCGGTACCAAGATTTCTCATACTCTCAATAGTTGCTTTTATGTCTTCTGACAATATTACATTATCCACTTTGCTTTCTCCACCGTCCATACACAAAGAAGCACAAATAATTGCTCTATGACTCAAACTTTTAGACGGTGGTGCTGTTATTTTTCCATTTAATTTTGTTGGTATTATTTTAATAAATGTCATATATTCTCCTTTGCAGATATTTCATTATTCCATGATTTTTTTCGTTCTTTGCTTTTAATAAATTCCAATTTCAAATTTTCAGTATTGTTATTTTCAATAAGCTTTTTCATATTATTTAAATCAGAGATAAAATTATCTAATTCACTAATTATATTTTCTTTGTTTTCATAGATAACCTCACACCACATATCTGCGTTGTTTTCAGCAATTCTGGTCATATCTTTAAAAGCTCCACCGGTACATTTTAAACTTTTTTTATCTATATTTTTACTATTCATTAATGAACATGCAATAATATGTGGAAGCTGGCTTGTAAATGCAATAATTTCATCATGTTCTTTTGGTGAAGTTACTGTAATATTTTTCACGCCCATATTTTTAATAATCTCTTTTAATAACTTTAATGAACGCTCTGATGTATTTATAGATGGAGTTAAAATATAATTTGCTCCTATAAAAATTTTATCATCAGAATAATCATATCCCATATTTTCTTTACCTGCCATAGGGTGGCCGCTTATAAATTCTATATTTTCTTTTAAATTTAAATTTATTTCATGTACTAATTTGCTTTTTAAACCTGAAACATCTGTAATAATAGAATTTTCTTTAAAATATACCATATTTTCTTTTATGAATTTAATTGCTTCATTAAAATATGTACATATAATAACTAAATCTGAATTTTGTAGAGGAAATTTTGCGTTTGTAAATCCATGGTCTATAATTCCCTCTGATTTTGACTTGATTAATATATTTTCATTTATATCAACAGCCCATAAATTTTTTATATCCATATTTTTTCTAATACTTTTAGCTATAGAACCACCTATTAATCCTAAACCAATTATTGTTATATTTAAATTTGATAAGTTCATTTTTTCCATAATTTACACCCTTTATATTTATATACTATAATTCGGAAAGTAAAAAAATAGTATATAAATAGTAAATTTTATTATTTAATTTGTTTTATAACTACCTAATAATTTTATAAAAGGAATCTCTTTTTCTAACTGATAAATTATTGTTTTAATATTTTCATTTAATAAATTGCATTCGAAATCCAAATAAAAGAGGTATTTCCATGGGCTGTTTAAATCAGGCCTTGAATATATTGAACTCAAATTAATGTTATAATAGGAAAATAAAGATAAAACATTATTTAAAGTTCCTTTTTCATGAGGAACGGAAAAAACAATACTCATTCTGTTATGACTTTCATCAGTGATAATTTTTTTTGATATTGCCCCAAATCGCGTATAATTATCTGTGTGATTAATTTTTAAGTCATATATTTTAAGTTTATAATAATCTGCTGCTTCAGGAGAACAAATACAGGCAATTAATTTATTGTTCAAATCTTTTATTTTTTTTGCTGCAACTGCTGTATTTGTTTCATTGAAAGCTTTCAATTTATGATTTTTAATATATTTATCACACTGCGCTAATGCTTGTGGATGTGAATGCACTTCTTTAATATCTTCGAAAACAGAATCTTGAATACCTGCAAGGCAATGGTCAATTTTCTTAACATAACTATAGTTAATGAACAAATCATATTTTAATAAAAGATCATACACTTCATTAACATAGCCTGCTGTTGAATTTTCAAGAGGAATAATTCCTACATCAGCAATACCTTCATATACATCTTTGAAAACACACTCAAATGAGTTTTTGTTTACTAAATTTTTATTTTTAAACAGTGTTTTTGCAGCAGCTTCTGAATATGAAAATGGAAGACCTTGATAACAAACATTTTGCACATCAATTTTCTGATTTTCTACATCCATTTTATCACGGTTTAATTTTAGTTTTAAATTATATTGGTAATTTTTTTCTAATGAATGCAGGTTATCCATAAAAAAGTTATATTCGTTTAAATAATTATTGTTTAATATGACTTTATTATTAATGTTGTCATTTTCCATTAACATCTTATCCAATATTTTCATTCGTTTTTCAAATAACTCTTTCATCACCATATCATTTTCATTTATTTGTTCTAGTAAATCTTTATAGTTTTCCATTTTGTATCACCTTATTTCTTTATATATATAAAACTTAAAATACTGCTTTATAGCTTATAGGTAAAGATAAAATTATTTGTCAAAACTATTTTTTATTTCATTATATATGTCTTTAACTAATTCTTCGTTTATTGAAACATCCTGCCATATTTCCTGTGCTGCTATAGCTTGAGCCACTAACATATATAGTCCATTTACAGTTTTTAGTTTTAGATTTTTAGCATGCTTTAATAAAAGTGTTTCTTCTGGATTATATATTAAGTCGACTACTATTGAAAAGTTTGATAAAACATTTTCTTTTACTGGAGAATCTTCTATATTAGGATACATTCCACATGGAGTGCAATTAATAAGAATATCTTGATTTTCTAAATTATTTATTTCATCATAAGATATTATTTTAAAATCTTTTATTTTCTTTGCTGCATTAAGGGGATCTCGACTTACATAAATAATATCATTTATTTTATTATCAACTAAGTATTGAACTACAGCCTTTGATGAACCACCAGTGCCAAGCACTACTGCATTTTTATTTAAAATTTCTACCTCTGAATTTTTTAAAGATGCTCCAAAACCATGATAATCAGTATTATACCCTGTTAGCACACCATCTGAAAATGATATAGTATTAATTGCACCTATTTTTTTAGCTTCTTCAGAAATATTGTCTAAGTACTGCATGATTTGTATTTTGTAAGGTATGGTTACATTTACCCCTTTAGCACCAAGAGTTTTTAATCCCTGTACTGATTTATGTAAACCATCTTTTTCTATTTCAAATAGATTATACAATCCATTAGATTTTAATTTTTGTAGTATCAAGTGATGTATCGTTGGAGAAAAGCTATGCCCTAATTTTTCTCCTATTAACCCATAAAAATTACTCATAATAATTCACCTCATTTTTTCTATTGCTTAATTTAAATATAACTTTCTATTTCCTCAAAGCTAACCTCTTTTATAATTCCTTCACCTATTTTTTTAATCATAATCAAGCTCATACACGGACCATTGCTTTTTTTATCTAAAAATATGGAGTTGTATATTTCATCCATATTTATTTCTGGTAACTCATATGGTAAGTCATATTTTATTAATATTTCTTCTATATATTTGGAAACATTCTTTTCTGTAATATTTAGTTTTTCACTTTTTTTAGTTATGTGAGCCATTCCAATGGCCACTGCTTCACCATGAGTATATTTTATATAATTAAAATATTTTTCTATAGCATGCCCTAAGGTATGGCCAAAGTTCAAAAGCATTCTTTCTCCAAAATCTTTTTCATCTTTTTCAACAACTAACTTTTTTATATTACAGCATTTAAATATTAATGAATCAATATTATCTAAAAGTTCTTCTTTGTTTTTATAACCGTTTAACTCATCAATAATGTTTTTATCTTTTATACATCCATACTTTATAATTTCCGATACTCCATCATTGAAAAATCTATTTTGTAATGTTTTTAATAAATTTGGATCAATAAAAACTGCTTTTGGATGATAAAAGCTTCCTACTAAGTTTTTCCCCCAAGGTAAATCAACAGCTACTTTTCCACCTATACTGCTGTCTACTTGGGCTAAAAGTGAGGTAGGCACTTGAATATAGTCCACTCCTCTTAAATAAGTGGAAGCTGCAAACCCACCTAAGTCACCTACAACACCACCACCAAAAGTTATTATTAAATCTGTTCTTCCAAATTTAAAATCACAAAGTTCAAAATATACTTTTTTAAGAGTATCTATGGATTTACTTTCTTCACCAGGTTTTACAGAAATAATTTTAGTTTTAAAGCCCTTTTCTTCAATGCTTTTATTAAAATTTTCTACATACAATTTTTCTAAATTTCTATCTGTAATTACAGCTATTTTTTTATTGTTATAGTTTTCTTTTAAATAGTCTATAATTTTATTTTTAATATTTCTTTCGATATAAATATTGTAGTTAGCCTCTCTAAGGTTTACTTCAATTGTTTTCATATAATCAGTCTTCTTTCTTTTAAAAGTCTTGTTAAAGAGCATCCACTCAAATAAATTTGAATTATTTTCTTACTATCTTACAATTTTAGCAATTTGTTTTAAGTCTTTCATAAGCGATTCAAATTTTTTAGGTTTTAAAGACTGCTGTCCATCACACTTAGCATTTGGGGGATCATTGTGTACTTCAATAATAAGTCCATCTGCTCCTACTGCTACAGCTGCTTTAGACAATGGTTCCACCATCCACCACATTCCTGCAGCATGACTTGGATCAACTATTACTGGTAAATGACTTAATCTTTTTATTGCTGGAATAGCGCTTAAATCTAAAGTATTTCTTGTGTATGTCTCAAAAGTTCTTATACCTCTTTCACACAAAATTATATTTTGATTGCCTTCTGACATAATATACTCTGCAGACATAATCAATTCCTCAATAGTGGCTGATAAACCTCTCTTTAAAAGAATAGGTTTATTTGTTTTTCCTAATTCCTTTAACAGTTCAAAGTTTTGCATATTTCTTGCTCCAACCTGTATGACATCAACATCTTGAACAAATTGATCTATCATATCAGTGGACATAATTTCTGTTACAATTGGAAGTCCTGTTTCTTCTCTTGCAATTTTTAATAATTCCAATCCTTCTTTTTTAAGTCCTTGGAAACTATAAGGTGAAGTTCTTGGTTTAAAAGCCCCACCTCTTAAGAAAGTAGCTCCGCTTTCTTTTACACATTTAGCAATTTCAATAATCTGAGATTCACTTTCTACAGAACAAGGGCCTGCCATAACTGTTAATTCATTTCCTCCAATGGTTCTGCCATTAACTTCTATAACTGTGTTATGTGGATGAAATAACCTATTAGCTAATTTATAAGGTTGCTGTACTTTAGTAACCTTTTCAACAAAATCAAATGCTTCAATTTTGCTTGGGTCAATTCTTGTAGTGTCTCCAATAAGCCCTAATACACATTGATTTTCACCTTGAACTAAACTTACTTTACAATCTTCCATCTCTATCCTCACTATTAATTTGTTTATTTCATCTTTCGTTGCAGTTCCTCTAATAATTACTATCATAATGATACCTCCATTTTTTAAATTATTTAATTTTAGTTTCTAAAAATTAATATATAATCAATAACTCTTGCCGGCTAAGAGTTAAATAATACGATTTTCATATATAATTGACATATATTTCCTGTATTTAAGTAAAAAAAATAAGGCTCTAATGAGCCTTATTTTTATAAATCAATTTTATAGCAATACACCTGTAGCATTACTATATAATATTAACTTCGATTTATTAAACTCATTGGAAAGTGAATGTATTTTTTTATAATAAAAGTAACCAGCGCTAAAATAAAAGTAGCCCCAGCTAAAATAAAAATAAAATTTTTCACTTATTCCCTTTCCAATGATA
>DIVM01000155.1 GCA_002435835.1 Firmicutes bacterium UBA6132 | reverse complement strand
TAAATATTGGATAAGAAAAAAACTGAAATAAAAATCCAATATATATTAATGCCATGGAGTTAGCCATAAATACAAGAAGAATTTTAGCAGTAAATGAAACTGATGCAATTTTCAACATTAACTGGCAAGAAAATCTTTTTCTGAGTTTACTGAAAAATATAAAACAAGGAAGTTCAAGAATAGCCATAAAGAAAAACAAATTTCCCATCTGGTTGCTGTTTCCTCCAACATCCATAATAATCTGCATTAAATAATAATTTATTACTGCATTTTCAAAGAAAACCCACATTACACCAAAAGAAAAAATTATAAATGGCGCATTATTTTTTATGAAATCTTTAGTATTTATACGCACTATGTCATCATTCAAAGCTTCTTTATTCACTAAAACAGAATTTTCAGATATGGACTTTAAATATGTTTTCTTTGTAATCGAAAGAATACCTAAAAACAATATGAGAACTAAAACTCCTGCTATGGGTATAGATTTGGCTCCGTAAAATTGAACAAAATAACCAAGCAATGCACAAATTACTGCATAAAATACAGAACCTGCGCTTCTTGTAATGCCATAATTAATTTCACAGCCACTTTGACTTATGTAAAAAGCCATAGAATTAATAATCGGTTGCAGAGATATAAGACATGCTCCAATGAAAATAAATATAATAGAAAGAACTATTGATTTGCCTGTAAATAAAAACAATGTTAAAGTTGCAACCAAAAGAATAACTGTAATTATTTCTGTTATTCCAATGGGAGATATTTTTTGCGACCTGTCAGCAATATCAGCCAAAATCATTTGTACTACAACAGCTAAAATGCTGGACATAGCAAGAATAACTCCTATTTCAGAATTCATATAATCTTTACTCAATAGAAATATTGAAGCAAAACTCGTTATTACACCAAAGTACATCCAATAAATAGCATTTATTGCGCCATATTCGAAGTTAAGAAGCTTTTTCATTATTAATTCTCCAATTTTATAGTCTTAATTTTGATCAACAAACTCTATATTAATGCTCTAAATATCTGTATTCTAAATACCTATATAATGTTGATTTACTAATTCCAGTTTCTTCTTTAATATCTGATAAACTGTATTTCTTGCTTTCATACATGCCAATAGCTCGTTGGATGTTTTCATCGGGTTTTTTAGGACGACCAGTTGTAACACCTTTTTGTTTTGCTTCGTCTAAACCTTCTTTTGTTTTTTCACTAATAACATCGCTTTGAAATTGAACAAGATCTTTTACCATATCTTTGAAATGAGACCATGATGGTTTACTTGTATTAATTCCTTCTGCAAGAGAAAGTAAATAAGCACCTTTCATATCTATTTCTTCTAACAACTCTACTAAATGATGCGTAGAATCAGCTATTGAAAAAAGTTTTGCGACCGCTATTACATTTCCTTTGTTAAGGCTATTTATCATTTTGTCAAGTTGCGTCCTTTTTTTGTCTGCCGAATGTTCTTCTATAATTATTGTTTCACAATTTAACTTTTTAAGTTTTTCTAATTGATATTCACAGTTCAAATCTCCTCGATAAGGTCTTACATATCCGATTAACATAAACTTCTCCTAACTTGACATTAATAATACTTTTATTATACCATAATATATTTATGTGTCAAAAACATAGTTGAATTTTAAAATTTAATCTTAACAACCATAAATTACATAATTAAATAGTTTTAAAATAGTTCCATTTTGGGACAAAACATGATAGAATAACTTTAAAATTATAAAACAAATTTTTTAGAAGGAAGTGATTTATGAAAAATTATAAAAAAGAATGGTTTGGAAATATCAAAGGAGATATTTTAGCAGGTATTGTTGTTTGTTTAGCTTTATTTCCGGAAGTTATTGGGTTTATGATTGTTGCTGGAGTTGACCCAATCGTTGGGGTGTACGCAACATTTTTTATTACTGCAATTGCAGCTTTTTTTGGCGGAAGAACAGGCATGATTTCAGCGGCAGCGGGCTCAGTTGCATTAGTATTAGCACATTTAGTAGCTGAATATGGTGTAGAATATTTATTTGCTGCAACAATTTTAGCTGGTGTAATTCAAGTAATTTTAGGTTTTTGTCATGTAGGTATATTGATGCGATATATTCCAAAACCAGTCATGATTGGTTTTGTTAATGCTTTAGGGATTATGATGTTCACATCACAATTGGACCATTTTAAAGGAAATCTCATTTTACCAGTACTCGGAATCGTTGGGGTAGCTATTATTTTTCTATTCCCTAAAATAACGAAAAAAATTCCTGCACCAATTGTTTCTATTATTGTTATTTCCTTTATTGTAATAGGTTTAAATTTAGATGTAAAATTATTAGGCGACTTAGGACAAATTTCAAATACTCTTCCGAAGTTTAGTATACCTAATGTCCCATTTACATTAGAAACAATTAAAATAATTTTCCCTACATCTCTATCTGTAGCAATTGTTGGATTAGTAGAATCTCTATTAACAGCACAATTAGTTGATGAAATGGCGGGAACTGACAGTGATAAAAATCGTGAATCTTCAAGCCAAGGGTTAAGTAATATTGCTTCTGGTTTATTCGGTGGAATCGCTGGTTGTGGTATGATTGGACAAACTATTATCAATCTTAATTATGGTGGCATTGGTCGTTTAGCGACATTCTTATCAGGTTTTTTCATGTTAATGTCAGTGGTATTTTTAAACAATGTGGTTATAAAAATACCTATAGTTGCTTTAGCTGCTGTTATGGTTGTGGTTTCATTTGAAACAATCAACTGGGAATCAATTAAGCGATTGAATATTGTGCCAAAGAACGAATCATTCGTAATGATTTTAACTATTGTAATTGTATTAGCAACACATAACTTAGCGTATGGTGTGGTTATAGGTACATTGATAAGTGCAATTTTCGCAGCATTTAAAATGTCAAAAGTCCATGTAGAAAAAGGAGATCTAAGAGATGCTTATCATTTTAAAGTACACGGACACCTTTACTTCGCATCAGCCGAAAAATTTATAAGTTTCTTTGTAGATGAAATTCAACACGAGAAAGAAATAATAGTCGATGTAAGTGCAATGACCTTATGGGATTCAACAGCTGTTGAAGCAATTGATAAATTACTTCACAAAAATAAAGAAAAGGCGTAAAAATAACATTTATCGGTGCGAATCAACAAAGTAAGGATCTATTTAACAAAGTTTCAAAATTCATTTATAATTAATAAATAAAATAACAGCGAAAATAATAATTTTGCTGTTATTTCTTTAGGATATAAAAAACCCGAGCTCTTACATTCACACCTCATAATTACCTATGGTCTATTTCAATTTTGCTTTTACACTTTGGGCATTTTGCAATTATATTGGCTTTATTGATTGGAACGCGAACTTTTGTATGGCAAACCTGACATTCAACAACGCGATGATCGACGAGTTTCAGAATCTTTGCCTTATCCAAACCAACTACTATATCTTCTCCTATAAAAAATGCAGGTACGCCGCTTATATTTTTCCTTGCCATCTCAGAGCGAGCATCATGATCAAAATTAATATCTTTTTCAATATAATGTATTCTATTTTGCGAAAGAAACTCTTTCGCCATTTTGCAGTATGGTCAAGTTTTAGTTGTAAAAACAATCACACTTTTCATATATTACCACCCTTTATTAATAATTTCCAATATTATAT
>DIVM01000148.1 GCA_002435835.1 Firmicutes bacterium UBA6132 | reverse complement strand
GAGAAAACCATATTTAGAATATGAGAGAATACAAGAAGACAAAATCTTAGTTGCTATAAATCGATTTAGCAATCTAAGAAATAAAACAATATGGAATGAAGGGGACAAGTATCCCTGGATAAATATAAATGAACTTGAAAATGAAACATTAATATTAACGCATAAAGGTCAAAGTCTTAGGAATGCATGTGACTTATTATTCAAAGAGGAAGGCTTAAAGCCTAAAAAAATAATGGAAATTAGTAATATTGAAACTATTGTTTCACTAGTCGCTAAAAACTTAGGAATAGGTTTTAATAGAGAAAGTTATGCCAATCATATGAACGTAGAAAATGTTATGTATTTAAATATAAAACAAGATAAAACACTTTCAGAGTTGGTAATAGCATATTATAAGTGTAGTTGTGAAATTCCAAATTTTTTAAATATTATAAGCTCAATTAAAAAAATATTATTATCGTGATAATAAGCATTTCTTATGGTTTCTATAAATTTAATAAAGTTTACAAAATGATAAATATTTTATAAACTTTTGATATCTAAAATTTATAAAAAGAGGAGATGTCAAAATGGAAAAGATTAAAAAAAGCAATTTTAAAATGCCTCATTCATTGGTAATTGTAGCAATAGTAGTTATTTTTGCTGCATTAATGACATGGGTAATTCCAGCAGGTGAATATGCGAGAGTTGAAAATGCACAAGGGATTAAGGTAATTGATCCAAATTCATTCGAACTTGTTGGTAGTTCACCAGTTAATCTATTAAGTATACCAAAATTTGCAATTGATGGATACTTAAGTACAGCTAGTTTAATTTTTGTAATACTATTTTCAGGTGCAGCTTTTGATGTAATAACTACATCTGGAGCATTACAGTCTTTGATTTCTATGTTTGCTAAAAAATATTCAACAAAAGAGAACGTATTTATACCTGTTTTAACATTAATTTTTGCTTTAATCTGTACAACTCAAGGAGTCAATACTTTTATAGGTTTTGCTCCGATCTTAGTTATGATGGCAAAATCTTTTGGCTATGATTCAATAGTAGGAGCTGGAATTATATTGCTCGGAGGTGCTGTTGGATTTTCTACAGGAACATTAAATGTTAGTACTACAATTATAGCACAGAAAATAGCTGATCTTCCTTTATACTCAGGTATAGAATATAGAGTTTTAAGTTTTGTAGTATTTTTTATAGTTACAAATATATATTTAATTAGATATGCAAAAAAAATAAGATTAAATCCAGAATTAAGTCCAATGTATGATTTGGATAAGCTTGAAAGCAATAAAGGCAACACAGAAGATGTTGCAAGTCCGATGACTATTAGAAAGTGGTTAGTTACTTTAACTTTATTTGGTGCTCTATCAGTTATAGTTTATGGTGGAGTAAAGCTTGATTGGGGGTTAGAGGAAATAGCAGCTGCATTCATCTGGATGGGAATTATTGCAGGAATATTTGCAGGTTTCGGTGTTAGTAAAATTGCAAAATGCTTTGAAAATGGAGCAAAAAGAATGATTGGTGCTGCATTAATAATTGGTCTTGCAAGATCTGTATCTAGTGTTTTAACTGCAGGAATAATTATGGATACAGTAATTCATAGTTTAGCTTTAATTCTTAGTGCTGTACCAAAATATTTACAAGGTGCGTTTTTATATATAGCTAATATAATAATCAATATATTCATAACATCAGGTAGTGGTCAGGCTGCAGCTGTTATGCCGATATTTACACCTTTAGCGGATATGGTTGGTATGACAAGACAAACATCAATACTTGCATTTAACTTTGGTGATGGTTTCTGCAATTATATATTACCTACATCTACAGCACTTATGGGTATTTTGGGTACATCAAATATACCATATGATAGATGGATGAAGTTTATGTGGAAATTATTTTTAATTTGGATTGTTACGGGCAGTGTTTTAATGTTAGGTGCACAAATTATTAATTTAGGACCAATGTAAGGGGAAAAATAATGAAAGAAAAATTATTTGACAATATAAATAAGCAGAATAAGAAACTAATAGAAATATCCGATTATATATTTGACAATCCAGAACTTTCTTTTAAGGAAGAAAAAGCAAGTAAAGTTTTAGAAGACTATTTGGAAGACAAAGGTTTTAAAGTTGAAAAAGGAATAGGAAGTTTGGATACAGCATTTAGAGCAATATATGAAAATGGCTGTGATGGACCTAATATTGGTTTGCTATGTGAGTATGATGCATTGCCGTTTGGCCATGGATGTGGCCATCATATGCAAGGACCTGCAATATTAGGAGCTGCTGTTGCTATAAAAGAGTTATATAATGAAAAACCCTTTAAGTTAACTGTTTACGGTACACCTGCAGAAGAGGGAGGAGGAGGAAAAATTATAATGCTTAATGAAGGCTATATTAAAGAAATAGATGTAGCCCTTATGATGCATGGTGGACCTTCTACACAAGTAGATGTAAAATCTTTGGCATCAGACAGTATACGTGTTACTTTTCATGGAAAAAGTTCTCATGCAGCGTTAAAACCTGAGCAAGGAAGAAGTGCTTTCGATGCATTATTGTTAACGTTCCAAGCTGTAGAATTTTTAAGAGAACATGTTATAGAAGATACTAGGATGCATTATACAGTACTCAATGCTGGTGGTCCTGCAAATGTAGTTCCAGAGACTGCAGTAGGTTCATTTAGCCTTAGATCATACAATTCTAAATATTTAGAAAGTGTTTTAGAAAGATTTAAAAAAATAGTTCAAGGTGCTGCCTTAATGACGGAAACAACGTATGATATAGATTTAGAGAAGCGTCTTGATAGTAAAATTCCATCATATAAGCTTAATGATATTATAATGGGAAATGCAAATCTAATAAATGCTCCTTCAATAAAACCAGCAAGGGAAAAAACTGGTTCCACAGACTTTGGAAATGTTACATACCTATTACCTGGTTCATGTATCAGAATTGCATTTGTAGATGAAAATACATCTTCTCATTCGCAAGAGTTTTTAAATGATGGTAAAACAGAAAGAGGACATCAAGCTGTTATTAATGCATCTAAAATACTTGCTGCTTCAGTATATGATTTAATAAATAATCCATATTTAATAAGTGAAATAAAGGATGAATTTAAAAATACTAAATCATTAATGGATATAAATTAGTTATTAATTAGGATCATGGTTAAGATAGATAGATAGATAGATAGATAGATAGATAGATAGATTAAAATAGACGTAATCAATAGCGTCTATTTTTTTTGCTTAAGTTATTTAAATAAAGAACTTCCTTCCTTTTGGCAATAAAATATTTTTTATAGTAAGCTTTACTTTTAATTTATAAATATTTTATATAAATTTTATAACAACATTAAATTAATTATAATTTTCCGTAATAAATAACTATAATCCATTTAATATTGATACGTATAAGAAATTTAGAAAGTATGATATAATATCAGTGAGTTGAAAATAATTTGCGTAATTTGAATAGTAGATGATTAAATTCTAATCTGTATGAATTTCTGACCCTTGGTAAATGTCACTTAGTTATTATGAACGTTTTATATAAATTTTTATTGTCATGTGTTTGGAAAATTAGATCAATAAAAGGAGTGTATTAATTTGGAAAATGAAAATAGTAACAAGATAAAGATAACTGAAGCTGCTCGAAATTACCTGTATAAAAAGGGCAAGCTCGAAGTACGTATTGAATACCCTGACTACCGAACCAGTTGTTGTTGCGCATTTGTATAGCTTCCTGAAATTTTTGCTAAAAAGCCTATGTCTGAAGAACACTACAACAAAATAACAATTGATGGAATCGATGTTTTTCTGTCTAACTCAGTTTTTTTACCTAAGGACAGTGACGTTGTTATTGATGTGGAATCATTTCTGAAAATCAAAACTCTAAAAGTGTACGGTTTTAAACTTGAAGATTAAGACCGATATCATTTAAATGGAGGTGCAACCAATTGAAATCATATATAATAAGAATAGAACTAGAAGAATCTGAGCCATTGATATGGAGAAAAGTTATTATGCCTGCTGGTGCAACGTATAATAGACTTCATGACGTTATACAGAACGTGACCAATTTTCAAAGTGGGTATCCAAGTTCAAGCTATCATCTATTCGAATTTGACCTATCCGAAGAGAATATTAGCGTCAACAACAATGAAGAGGCATATTTAGAGCATCAGCATTACAAGAAGAATAAGAAGATGTATGAGGAGCGTTTAAAGAACATGGAACCGCAGATGATGGAATTCGAAAAGTGCCATCAGGAGAGATTGAAGATTGAGGTGCGAAAGCCTACTGGGTTAAAGATAGATGATTATCTTGAGAAGTACAATGAAATCAGATATGCTTATGACTTTAGTGATGATTGGCATTTTAAGGTGATACTTGAGCAGATTGTTGATGATTACTACTTCGGTTTTCCAACACTTATAGATGGAGCAGGGACAGCACCACCTGAAGATGTTGGAGGAATTCAAGGGTTTTATGAATTTCTGAAAATCTATTACGATGAGAATCATCAAGGTCATAAAGAGGTAAAAGAATGGGCTAAATTAAACTATTTCAAAGAATATGATCCTAAGTGGATTAACGAAAAAATGAAATGGCTTAACTATAAAAAGACTGAGTGGAACAAGATCAATCATGATCAGTATAAAATAGTAGAAGATAAGTACAGAAAATGAACTTTTGAGTATAGACGTTTATATATATGTATATAAATAATAATAGGAGGCTTTTACTATGAAAAAATATGTAAGGTCAAAAGTATCGGTAACAATTACTCTCATTAATGTAATGTTTTTATCCATGACAGGAACA
>DIVM01000355.1 GCA_002435835.1 Firmicutes bacterium UBA6132 | reverse complement strand
GCTCAGTTGGGAGAGCATCTGCCTTACAAGCAGGGGGTCATAGGTTCGAGCCCTATTGTTCCCACCAAAAGCAAAAAGAGTAATTACAATTGTAATTACTCTTTTTTTAATGCGTTTGTAATTAGATAAGACTTAGACCAACTATTATATAAAAATTTATAAATATTTTTCAAAAAAATTTAAAATTATAAAAATTACTATTGACTTTTTTTATTTTTGAATATATAATTAGATAAATTAATAAATATTGAATAATTTAATGATTGGAAGAGTAAATTAAATGAATCTTCAGCGAGCCAAAGAGGGTGTGAGTTTGGCAGTGAAATTTAATTGAAAAGAGCCCATGAAAAGATTCTCAGAACATAGTAGTATGAGAATACGGTTAAATACCGTTATAATGACAAAGATAAGCAACTGCCTTAAGAAGAGTGGTACCGCGGTTTAATAACTGCCTCTTTATTAAAGCGGTTTTTTTATTTTAAGAAATTAATTTAAATAAATACAACTTGTGAATAAGTATGCAGCCTTAAAAGGCAAAGCGATGTAAATTAGATAATAATATATTTGGAGGAAGCAAAAATGGCAGAAAAAGAAAAAGTAGTATTAGCGTATTCAGGTGGATTGGACACATCAATAATTATTCCATGGTTAAAAGATAATTATGATAATTTAGACATTATAGCTTGTTGTGTAAATGTTGGTCAAGAAGATGATATGGCAGCTGTTGAGAAAAAAGCAATATCATCAGGAGCAAGCAAAGTTTATATTTCAAACGTAGTTAATGAATTTGTTGAAGAATATGTTTATAAAGGTATAAAAGCAAATGCATTATATGAAGGAAAATATTTATTAGGAACAGCTTTTGCTCGTCCTTTAATAGCTAAGAAACTTGTAGAAGTTGCTCATTCAGAAGGAGCAAAATATATTGCACACGGCTGTACTGGAAAAGGAAACGACCAAGTTCGTTTAGAAACTGCAATAGCATCACTTGATCCAACTATTGAAATTATAGCTCCTTGGAGAATTTGGGATATAACTTCAAGAGAAGAAGCAATAGATTATGCAGAAGCAAAAGATATAGATTTAAATGGTATATCTAAAACTAAAATTTATTCAAGAGATCAAAATATTCTTCACATAAGCCATGAAGGTGGTATGCTTGAAAATCCAGCTAACGAACCTGATTTTGATGAACTTTTAGTTATGACTAATACAGTTGAAAAAGCACCTAATGAAGCTGAGTATCTTGAAATAGAATTTAAAGCTGGAATTCCTGTTAAATTAAACGGTGAAAAATTAAACGGCGAAGGTATGATGAAAGAGTTAAATAAATTAGGTGGAAAACATGGAATAGGTGTTATAGACTTACTTGAAAACCGTTTAGTAGGTATGAAATCAAGAGGTATTTATGAAACTCCAGGTGGAACTCTTTTAGTAGAAGCACATAAATATTTAGAAAGTCTTGTTTTAGAAAAAGATACTGCACATTTTAAAGAAATAATTAGCTCAAAATATGCTGAATTAGTATATAATGCTATGTGGTATAGCGGATTAAAAGAAGCTTTTGATGCTTTTGTAGATTCAACTCAACAAAATGTTACTGGAAAAGTAAAATTAAAATTATATAAAGGTAATATTAAATTTGCAGGTATGGAATCTGAATATGCATTATACAATGAATCAATTTCTTCATTCTCTACGGGAGATTTATATGATCAAAAAGATGCAACTGGATTTATTCATCTATATAGCTTGCCATATAAAATTAAAACATTAAATGAAATGAGCCGTAAAGGACCAGATTCAGTAAAATATAGTTTTAAAGAGTAAGAATGATATGTTATCAAGATAAGAGAGCAAATGCTCTCTTATTTTTTTGCATTTTTTAAAATTGTATATGTATTATTATGGAAATGTGGTATACTTATTAGCGGATTGTTAATATAAGTCAGGGGTGATTAATTGGAAGAAAAAAATAAGACCGAAAATAAAATGAAGAATATGACTGAAGGTAATCCGCTTAAGTTGATATTTATGTTTGCAATTCCACTGTTGCTGGGCAATTTATTTCAGCAACTTTATAATATGGTTGACAGCATTGTAGTGGGAAATTATGTTGGTAAAGTAGCTCTTGCAGCAGTTGGAACAGGATTTCCTTTAATTTTTTTGATGGTTTCCATGTTTATGGGAGTAGGTATGGGCTCTACAATATTAATATCTCAGTATTATGGAGCAGGTGATATTGATAGTGTAACTAAAACATCTAAAACAATTTATACAGCTATGATTTTAGGTTCGATTCCAATTTCAGTAATTGGCATATTTATTACTGGGCCAATATTGGGTTTAATTAATACACCTCTTGATACTTTACCTATGGCAAAAGATTATATGGTTATAGTTTTTGCCGGTATATTAGGTAGCATAGGGTTTAATATTAATGCAGGTATTTTACAAGGTATTGGTGATAGCAGATCTTCGCTTTTGTTTTTAGCTATTGCATGTTCCATAAATGTAGTGCTTGATTTAATATTTGTTTTAAATTTTGGACTAGGGGTTTCAGGGGTTGCATATGCAACTATAATTGCACAGTTCTCATCATGGATTTTTGGTATTTATTATATGCGAAAAAAATATGAATTTTTATATTTTCCCATATTTAAATTTGAAGTTGATAAAAACATATTAAAAAAGATTTTAAAATTAGGATTCCCAACAGGAGTGCAACAAACTTTATTTTCTATTGGAATAATGGGGCTACAGTCTTTGGTTAATTCCTATGGTTCAGATTTTATGGCAGGATTTAATGTTGCAAATAAGGTGGATATGATTTCATTCATGCCCATAATGAGTTTCTCAACAGCAATAACTACATATGTTGGTCAAAATATTGGTGCGGGCAGATTAGACCGTGTGCACAAAGGTTTTGTATATACAGCTTTTTTATCTGCTGCATTTTGTATATTATCAGCCTTAATTGTTTTGCCTTTTGGAGAAGAAATTATGGGATTTTTTAACAAGGATGAAGCCGTGATACAAGCAGGAATGGTTTATTTAAAATCAGTTCTTCCGTTTTATTTAATTCTTGCAATAGTATTTACATTAAATGGTGTTATAAGAGGAGCAGGAGAAACAATAATACCTATGATTGGTTCTTTCATAGCTTTATGGATTGGTAGAATACCCATAGCTTATATTTTATCGAAAGTAGCTGGTAGGGATTATATTTTTTATAGCTATGCTATAGGATGGGTTTTATGGCTTATAGTATCATGGAGTTATTATATGTCCGGCAAATGGAAAAATAAATCATTACATCTTATTAGAGATAATTTACAATAATAAATAAATTCCACTGCATTTATAACAGTGGAATTTTTGTTTTTATTATTTTAATCTATCCATTACATTTTTAATTATAGCGGGTGCTATTTTACACTTTTCTTCTGAAACTGCGCATACAGCAAATCTTAAACCTTTTTTCAAGGAAACTACAAACATATTTTCTTTTATTAATTCATCTGAAATTTGTTTTGCATTTGTACATGGAATACTTACAAAGAATCCGTCCCTGTATGGTAATATTTCTAAATCAACTTCTTTAGCTGCTTGAACAAATGCTTCAGCTCTTTGTCTTAGCATAGTTTTATACTTATTTTTTTCTTCTTCATACGCAGATAGTTTGTTTGGGTCACTATCAATATGAGTCATAACTGACATAGCTGCTCTTGTGCCATTAGACCAGTTAGCTCTATTTGAGTGCATGCAAGAAAAATAAAACTCATCTACTAAATCTTCATTTGAAGAAATTCCTATTGCTGCACCTGATCTTAAACCGTACATAGTATATCCTTTAGACATGCTATAACCAACTATAGTAAATATATTTTCTGGTAAATTCGAGAATTTAGTAAAGAATTTTCTTCTTTCATCACCAACTCCTGCAAAGTCTATGTAAGCAACGTCAACTAAAAATATTATTTTATTTTCAGGGTTTTTTGCATTTTCTTTAGCAATTTCAAGAACTTGATCCCATTCTTCATCTGATAAGCTGTAACCAGTTGGATTGTTAGCAGGTGTATTTATAATTGTTACAAGTCTTTTTTGTTTGTTAAGTAATGCTTCAAAATTTTCTTTAA
>DIVM01000084.1 GCA_002435835.1 Firmicutes bacterium UBA6132 | reverse complement strand
GTACAGCTTGGAATCTTTCAGACCTTGCTCTTGGTACAACTACATGGGTTAATATGTTAATCGTTATCTTATTATTCCCAAAATGTATCGCTTTGTACAAAGACTATGTTGAACAAATGAAAGCTGGCAAGGATCCTTACTATGATCCTGACAAACTTTCTTGGAAAGGCGTTGATGTTGAACTGTGGAAAGAAATCAATGCTAAAAGAATAAAGGCTGAAGTAACACAGTCTAAATAATTAGTTTAATAATAATTAATGGAATATTAAATATCTATAAAGCCACCATCCAAGAATTTTTTTGTATGGTGGTTTATTGTATCAACAAAGTGTTAAAATACTCATTAGCTTGATGTTGTTCAAGTGGTAGGATCTTATTTCTCAGTATATTAAAATTTTTTTGAATACATTAAAATAAATTCACTTTTCAGAACTAATTAAAATTTAAAAAACTATCAAAAAAACGATATCTATGATATAATAAAAACACTAAAAAAAAGACTGACGTCTTTGTTTTCAGTATTTTTATTGAATCGTTGTGATGCAAGACTTACGTCTTGCTTTATGATATAATAATTATTCTAAGAATAAATTTATTTTTAAATATTTATTATATAGATGATAAACAAGCAGACATTTTGCAAAGCTAAATTTTATGTTGTATTTAATTATAAATTTCGGCAATAATTATTAATATTGATAGGTAGGTATTATTATGGACTATAAAAAAATAATAAGTATAATATCAGAAAATTTATATAGTGGCATATTTGTAGTTGATAAAAATGGAGTTGTAGTTTTTTATAACAAATCTGCAAATGATTTGGCTGGTATGAATGTAGAAAATGCCATTGGTAAGCATATTCTTGAAATATTTCCTAAACTTACTGAAGAAACAAGCACAATATTAAGGGTTTTAAACTCAGGGGAAACTATAAAAAATTATGTGCAAAATTATTATAACTATCAAAGCAAACTTGTAACAATTCTTTCAACAACAATTCCATATTTTGAAAATGGACAAGTAGAAGGTGCTATAGAAATATTTTCAGATGTGGACATGTTTAAAAGCGCTAATACATGTAAGCAATCTAAAAAAACTGATATAGATCATATCGAAAAAGCAGCATATAATTTGGTAGATATAGTGGGCAGCAGCAGAACAAAAAATGATATTAAAACTAAAATTAAAAAAATTGCAAACAGTAAATCTCCAGTATTAGTTTATGGTGAAACTGGTACAGGCAAGGAATTAGTTGTACAAAGCATTCACAATGAAAGTAGCAGAAAAGATAAACCTTTTATTGCACAAAATTGTGCTGCAATTCCGGGAACTTTATTGGAAAGCATATTATTTGGTACATCACTTGGCAGTTTTACTGGAGCTAAGGATTCAAAAGGTTTAATAGAAGCTGCGGACGGCGGAACGTTATTTTTAGACGAATTAAATTCTATGGATATTGTTTTGCAGGCTAAATTATTAAGATTTTTACAAGAAGGATATATAAGAAGAGTTGGAGAAAACAAGTCATATAAAGTTGATGTAAGGGTTATAGCAGCACTAAATGAAAATCCATATGATGCTATTAATTCTGGAAAAATTAGAATGGATTTGTTCTATAGATTAAATGTTATTAATTTTAGTTTGCCGCCCTTAAGAGAAAGTAGAAATGATTTAAATGAACTCTGCGACCATTTCTTATCTTATTATAATGAAGAGTTAGGAAAAAATGTAAAAGGTTTTTCAGAAGAAGTTCTTAAGTTTTTTTATTTATATGACTGGCCTGGCAATATAAGAGAACTTAAACATGTAATAGAACATTCAATAAATATAATAGAAAAAGAAATAATAGAATTAAATGATTTGCCTGATTATATAAATTCAAAAAATGAGAAATTATTAGAAAAAATAGTTGACAATATACCCACTGATGGTATATTATCTAAAAGTTCTGAAATTTCCTTAAGACCTCTTAGCGAAATGTTAGATGAGTATGAAAGAAAAATTATAACAACTGCTCTTATGCAAAATGAATGCAATGTATCTAAAACAGCAAAAAATTTAGATATACCAAGACAGACTTTATATTATAAAATGGATAAATTAAAAATTAAAGTAGATAAAAAGTTAGAGTAGCAAGGGACGTCAGGGACGGTACCCTAAAGCCCTAAAAGGAACATTTAGCTAATTTACTTAAAATTATTACGACAAATTACAGTCTTGTAACATATAAATAATGGGCATCAAAAATAAATACACTTAAATACCAATTGTTACAAGGTTTCAGAATATAGAGATGCCAAAAAATATTAACCAGCTACAACAAATTATTAAGAATTTGAAATATTTTAAAAAAATTCAAAAAAACACTTGATTTATGTTGTATAATGGTATATTATTATAAAGCTTGCCACATGCGATGACGCGAAAGGTTGCTGAAAACAGGGAATTTTCGCAGAGTATGTCCTGTTATGAAACAGGGCGACCGGTGCTGTATTTTTTTAAAAATAAGAAACACCTGGATGGGTGTATCGAGCAGTCCCGAGTTGTATGGATGACATACGAAAAAAGGAGGTAAAAAAATGGCAAACGCACAGAAAATAAGAATAAGGTTAAAAGCTTATGATCATCAATTAATTGATCAATCTGCACAAAAAATCGTAGAAACAGCTAAAAGTACTGGTGCAACAGTAGCAGGACCAATTCCTCTACCAACTGAAAAACAGATTATCACAATACTTAGAGCAGTACACAAGTACAAAGATTCAAGAGAGCAGTTTGAACAAAGAACACATAAAAGATTGATTGACATAACTAACCCTACTCCTAAAACTGTTGACTCGTTAATGAAACTTAACTTGCCAGCTGGAGTAGACATCGAGATTAAATTATAATCTTGATAAAACAAGTAGAGAAACAAGACGCACTCTGCTTAGAATGATTACTAAGTGCTAATGAAGTGCGAGGTAATCCGCTGTAAGAAAATAGGAGGTGTAAGATGAAAGCAATTTTAGGAAGAAAAGTTGGAATGACTCAAGTGTTCACAGAAAGCGGCGATGTTGTTCCTGTAACAGTTATTGAATCAGGCGATATGTTCGTTATTCAAAAGAAAACTGTTGAAAAAGATGGTTATGATGCAATACAGGTTGGATTTGGAAAAATAAAACCAGTAAATGTAAAAAAACCTATGAAAGGTCATTTCGGAAAAGCTAAAGTAGAACCTATGAGATTCTTAAGAGAATTTAAAGTAGATAATATTGATGATTATGAAGTTGGCCAAAAAATTGGCGTTGATATTTTCCAAGCTGGAGATAAAGTAGACGTTGTAGGAACATCTAAAGGTAAGGGATTCCAAGGAAGTATTAAAAGATGGGGGCACCATACTGGTGATGCAAGCCACGGTTCAAAATTCCACAGATTAAGAGGTTCTTTAGGAGCATCTGCGGGTGTTGGAAGAGTAGTAAAAGGAACAAAAGCTCATGGACATATGGGTCATGACAGAATTACTGTATTAAACCTTGAAGTAGTAAAAGTAGATGTAGACAAAAATGCATTACTTGTAAAAGGTGCTGTACCAGGACCTAAAAAAGGTTTGGTAAGAGTAAGAGATACAGTTAGAGCAAAAATCTCTAAGTAATAATTGTTAAGAAAGGAGGATTAAAGATGCCAAAAGTAGCTCTTTATGATATAACAGGTAGCCAAATAGGTGACGTAGAATTAAGCAATGATGTATTCGGCGTTGAAGTTAACAATCACGCTATGTATGAAGCTGTAAAAAATTATTTAGCTAATCAAAGACAAGGTACTCAGTCAGCGAAAACTAGAGCAGAAGTAAGAGGCGGCGGTAGAAAGCCTTGGAGACAAAAAGGAACTGGTAGAGCAAGACAAGGAAGTATTAGAGCACCACAATGGAAAGGCGGCGGAGTTGTATTTGCTCCAAAACCAAGAGATTATAGCTATAAGATTCCAAAGAAAGTTAAAAGATTAGCACTTAAATCAGCATTAACTTCAAAAGTTAATGATAAAGAAATAATTGTTTTAGATTCATTAGTATTAGATCAAGCAAAAACAAAAGAAATGGTTAAGGTTTTAAAAAATCTTAATACAAGCAAGAAAACATTGATAGTAATCCCTCAAAGAGATGAAGCTGTAGTAAGAGCAGCTGCAAATATTGAAGGTGTAAAAACAGCTTATGTTAATACAATCAATGTATATGATATCTTAAACTGTGATTCTTTCGTAATAACAAGAGACGCAGTAAATAAAGTGGAGGAGGTGTACGCATAATGCGCAGTCCACACGATATAATAATCAGACCGATAGTAACTGAAGCAAGTATGAATCTGATGGCAGATAAAAAATACACTTTCGTTGTTGATAAAAGGTCAAATAAAACTGAAATAAAAAATGCAGTGGAAAAAGTATTTGGTGTTAAAGTTGACAGAGTAAATACAATGAATATGACTGGCAAGAAAAAAAGAGTCGGTGCAAGCATTGGTAAAAAAGCTGATTGGAAAAAAGCAATCATAACTTTAACTGCAAGTAGCAAAGCAATAGAGTTCTTTGAAGGACTTTAAGATTAATAAAGTTTAAAAAGTTAGATAAATTTTTAAAAAGGAGGAAAATCTCATGGGTATTAAAAAATACAGACCAACCTCTCCGGCGTTGAGACAGATGACTGTATCAACATTTGAAGAAATTACATCGACTGAACCTGAGAAATCTCTTTTAGCTCCATTAACAAGCCAAGCAGGAAGAAATGCTTATGGCAGAATAACAGTTCGTCATAGAGGCGGCGGAGAAAAGAGAAAATATAGAATTATAGATTTCAAAAGAAATAAAGACGGCGTACCGGGAAAAGTTGCAACAATTGAGTATGATCCAAACAGAAGTGCAAACATAGCACTTATAAATTATGTTGACGGAGAAAAAAGATATATTATAGCTCCTTACAAGTTAAATGTAGGAGATACAATAGTTTCTGGAGCAGATGCAGATATCAAAATAGGTAATGCACTTCCTATAAGAAACATTCCTGTTGGTACTATGATTCATAATATTGAGCTTAAAGCTGGAAAAGGCGCTCAATTAGTAAGATCAGCTGGAAATTCAGCTCAATTAATGGCTAAAGAAGGCAGATACGGAACAGTTAGATTACCAAGCGGTGAAGTTAGAATGGTTCTATTAGAATGTAGAGCTACAATAGGTCAAGTTGGTAACATAGATCATGAAAATATTTCTATAGGTAAAGCTGGTAGAAAAAGACATATGGGTATCAGACCTACAGTAAGAGGTTCAGTAATGAATCCTAACGATCACCCTCACGGTGGTGGTGAAGGTAGAGCTCCTATAGGTAGACCAGCACCAGTTACTCCTTGGGGTAAACCAGCACTTGGTTTTAAAACTCGTAAAAAGAAAAAAGCATCTGATAAGATGATTGTAAGAAGAAGAAACGTAAAATAATTAACAGGTTTTGTGAAAGGAGGAAATAGACAATGGGTAGATCATTAAAAAAAGGACCTTATTGTGAAGCAAGTCTTCTTAAGAAAATCGTGGAATTGAATGAAGCTAATAAAAAGGTTGTGTTGAAAACTTGGTCAAGGAGATCAACAATATTCCCTGACATGATAGGACACACTTTAGCAATTCACGATGGAAGAAAGCACGTTCCTGTATATATAACAGAAGATATGGTTGGACACAAACTCGGTGAATTTGCACCAACAAGAACTTACAGAGGACATGACAAGACTGATAAATCTTCAAAAGTTAGATAGTGAAGGGAGGTAGCTAAAATGGAAGCTAGGGCAATTGCTAAATATATAAGAGTATCACCAAGAAAAATGAGATTCGTATGTGATATGGTAAGAGGCAAAGACGTTGACGAAGCATTAACTATTCTAAAATTCCACACAAGTAAAGGTGCAAGACTTTTAGAAAAAGTAGTTAAGTCAGCTACAGCTAATGCAGAAAACAACTTTAATATGGATCATGATAAATTATATGTTTCTGAAGTTTATGCAAATCAAGGACCTACTCTTAAGAGATGGAGACCAAGAGCAAAAGGATCAGCATATAAAATATTGAAAAGAAGCAGCCACATTGGTGCAGTAGTAAAAGAAAGAGAATAACAACGGTAAAGGAGGTCAAAAATGGGTCAAAAAGTAAATCCTCATGGACTAAGAGTCGGCATTATCAAGGATTGGGATTCAAAATGGTATGCTGATAAAAAGCATTTTGGTATAAACTTATCGGAAGATTATAAAATCCGTGAATATATAAAAACAAGTATGTATCAAGCAGGCATAGCTAAAATCGAAATCGAAAGATTTGCTAGCAGAGTAAAAGTTAGTGTGTTCACAGCAAAGCCGGGAATGATTATCGGAAAAAGCGGTAGCGGTGTTGAAACATTAAAAAATCATATTGAAAAAGTTACAGGTAAAACTGCGATCATTAATGTTGAAGAAGTTAAGGTTCCTGAATTAAATGCTCAATTAGTTGCAGAAAATATTGCAAGCCAAATTGAGAAACGTGTTTCTTTCAGAAGAGCTATGAAGCAATCTATTCAAAGAACAATGAAAATGGGCGCAAAAGGAATTAAGACAGCTGCAGCAGGAAGATTAAATGGTGCAGATATGGCAAGAACTGAAGGATATGCAGAAGGAACTATTCCACTTCAAACATTGAGATCAGACATAAGCTATGGTTTTGCAGAAGCAAACACTACGTTTGGAAAAATAGGCGTAAAAGTTTGGATATGCAGAGGCGAAATCTTGATGAAAAAGGGTCAATTGTTATCAGACAATCAAGAACCAACAAGAGCTCCGTCAGATAGCAGAGATAAGAAAAAAAGAAAACCAAATAATAATAATTTTAACAATAAAAGAGATAAAAAGTAATAAGTCCTGAAGGAAGGAGGAAGATTATTATGTTAATGCCTAAAAGAGTAAAACACCGTAAG
>DIVM01000350.1 GCA_002435835.1 Firmicutes bacterium UBA6132 | reverse complement strand
CCTTTGACTAATTTGTCATGGGATAAATTTTGTTCTTCAGAAACGGTAATTAACGTTGCTGGTATTATACCACTTGAACCTGCAGTTGGTGCTGCACATATTTTTCCCATGGATGCATTATGTTCAGAACAAGCAAGAGCACGAATCATAGCTTTATTTATTGCTTCTCCACAAATTGATTTATTTGTTTTTATGTAAGAGTTTAATTTTTTAGCTTCACCACCAATTATATTTCCCATGGTTTTAAATGTGTTGTTTTCATAATTTTCAATAGAATTATGCATAACAGAAAGCACTTCTTCCATTCTTTCTATAATATCTTCTCTTTTAGAACCAGTATTTTCTATTTCATCTAAAATTACAATTTCAGAAATAGGTAAATTAAGTTCGTTGCATTTTTGTAAAAGTTCTTTCCCTGTATTGTACATTTTTTATACCTTTCCCTTCGTTTTAACTACTATAACTGAATTTATAAGGTCTATTTTTTTAATTTCTGCAATTGCTTCATCATTTACTATACCATCAATTTCAATAATCATAGTAGCTTCTTTTCCTATGGATTTACGGCTTACATCCATAGTAGCTATATTGATTTCATAATTAGCTAATATACCAGAAACTTGGCTTATTACACCTTTAACGTCAGGATAATTCAATATAATAGTGTTATAATCACCGGATATATTTACATCATAACCGTTAATATTAGTAATATTTACAGCTCCTCCACCTAAGGATGACCCCATAACTATTGTTTTATTTCCAATACTGTTTATCAGTTCAAATTTTACAGTGTTAGGATGAACAGGGCCTAAATCCATTGGAATGAATTCATAGTCTATTTTTTTACTGTCAGCTAAAGCAAAGGAATTTCTTAATCGTTCATCATCTGCCTCAAAGCCCATTATGCCTGCGAGCAAGGCCCTATCAGTACCGTGTCCTTTATATGTATGTTGGAATGAACCGTGCAAATAAAATTTAACACTAACAATAGTGTCTCCTGCTATATATGAAGCAATTTTAGCCAAGCGTGCAGCTCCAGCAGTATGTGAACTTGAAGGACCTATCATAATAGGACCAAGCACATTAAAAATACTATTTACTTTTTTCATATTAACCTCTTCAATTGTATTTTTTATTTATGTATAAACTTTAGCATTATTATACCACAATATTATTTTCTTAAACAAAAAAAGCAGCGTAAGCTGCTTTTTGTTAGGTGTTTATCTCTTTTGTATGTTTTGAACCAAGATATGCATCTTTAACTCTTTGATCTTTTAGAAGTTCTTGTCCTGTTCCTTCTATTGTAATTGTTCCTGTTTCAAGAACATATGCTTTATCAGCAACTTTAAGTGCTTTATTAGCATTTTGTTCTATTAAAAGTATTGTAACGCCTTGTTTATTTATTTCTTTTATTATGTCAAATATTCCATTTACTATAAGCGGTGCGAGACCTAATGAAGGTTCATCCATCATTATAAGTTTTGGCTTAGCCATCAATGCCCTACCTACGGCAAGCATTTGTTGTTCACCGCCAGATAACGTTCCTGCATACTGCCATGAACGTTCTTTTAATCTTGGAAACAACTCATATACTTTTTCGATTCCTTCTTCGATACCGCTTTTTTGTAAATAAGCGCCTATTTTAAGATTTTCTAAAACTGTTAAATTTCCAAAAATTCTTCTTCCTTCAGGAACTAAAGTAATTCCTTTTGCAACAATTTCAGTAGGATCCATACCTAAAATATTTTGTCCCATAAACTCTATTGAACCGGATTTTGGTTTTACAAGACCGGCAATAGATCTTAATGTTGTACTTTTACCAGCACCATTAGCACCAATAAGTGTAACTATTGATTTTTCAGGTACATCTATGTTTATTCCTTTAACAGCGGAAATACCACCATAATTTACTTGCAAGTCTCTAATTTTCAGCATCTTCTTCTACCCCCAAATAAGCTTCAATTACTCTTGGGTTGTTTTTAATTTGGTCTGCAGTTCCTTCTGCAATAAGTTGACCGAAATCTAAAACATATATTTTATCTGATATTTCCATTACTAAATCCATGTGATGTTCAATCATAAATACTGTTAACCCAAATTCATCTCTAATTGTATGAATGAAATTTGTTAGTTCATTTGTTTCATGAGGATTCATGCCTGCAGCAGGTTCATCCAATAACAGTAACTTTGCATCAGTTGCAAGAGCCCTTGCTATTTCTAACTTTCTTTGTTCACCATAAGGTAATGAGCTTGATATTTCATTTTTTAAATGCAGAAGCCCCAATTTATTTAAAAGCATTTCAGATTTTTCTCTCATTGCATTTTCTTCTTTTTTAGCCCATGGCATACGAAGTGCACATGAAATGAAGTCAGATTTAACTTGTAAATGATTTGCAATAAGTATATTATCAAGAACTGTTAATTCAGAAAATAATCTAATATTTTGAAATGTTCTTGCAATACCTTTATTTGTAATTTTATCAGGGGAAAGTCCAGTAATTTTCTCATCATTTAAATAAATATCACCGCTTGTAGGAGTATACACACCTGTAACAACATTAAATGCAGTGGTTTTACCAGCTCCATTAGGTCCTATTAGTGCTACAATTTTTCCTTTTTCAACTTCGATATTAAGATTATTAGCAGCTATAACACCACCAAATTTCATAACAACATTATCCATTTTTAAAACACTCATTATGCAGCACCTCCTTTATTGCTTTTTTTATTGGAGTTTTTGCCTTTGAAAATATTACTGATTAATTTCCAAGATAATTCTTTTTGACCTAAAAGTCCTTTTCTGAAGAATAGAACCAATATCATTAACAATATGGAGAATATAACCATTCTAAATCCTGCCCGGAAAAATGTTATATTATAACCAAACATAGCTAATGGTTCATCAAAGAAACGTAAAAATTCAAGACCAAAAGTTACTATAAATGAAGATATTATAGTTCCTGTAATACTACCCATTCCACCTAAAACTATCATGAGTAAGAAGTTGTAAGTCATAGTAAAATAAAACTGTTTAGGGTCGACAGTTCCAAGTAAAGCTGCAAATAAGCCTCCGCCAATGCCTGCAAAAAATGCTCCAATAGCAAAAGACATTACTTTATGTTTAAATAAATTGATGCCCATTGCTTCAGCTGCAATTTCATCTTCACGTATTGCTTTAAATGCTCTACCATAAGTCGAATTTATTAACAAAGCTATTAGTACAATAGACAAAATAGCAACTATGAATATAACCCATGTAGATACTCCTGGTATACTTTTAATACCTAAAGCACCATTAGTAATTGTTTTTAAATTTGTAAAAACAATACGAATTATTTCTGAAAAACCCAGAGTAGCTATAGCTAAGTAGTCGCTTTTTAAGCGAAGAACAGGTATGCCAATTAATAAAGCAACTAAAGCTGCTGCTAATCCGCCTAATATAAGTGCTAGGAAAAAAGGCAAATGAATTTGTGCCAGAACTGGGTTTTGCGGAACTACATAAAATATAGAAGCTCTATAATTTAAAGGTACAGTGAATACCGCTACTGTATATGCACCTATGGCCATAAATCCAGCTTGACCTAAAGAAAATAAGCCAGTAAACCCATTTACAAGGTTCATTGATACTGCTACTATAGCATAAATTGCACTTAAGTTTAAAACACGCTTTATATATTGATCACCTATTAAATTTTTATCTATTAATGTTATAACAATAATAAATACTGCTGCAAGCAAAATATTTGCTGCATATCTTTTTGTTTTATTATTTTTATTTTCTATTTTATTCATCATACTTTATCCGTCACTTTCTCACCAAGTAATCCTGTTGGCTTAACAAGTAATACAACAATTAATATAATAAAAGCAATTGCATCTCTATATCCAGTTAATGCAGGTAAAAATGTTACTAACATTATTTCTGCCATTCCCAGTATGAAACCACCAAGAACAGCTCCAGTAGTATTTCCTATTCCTCCAAGTACAGCAGCTATAAAACATTTTAATCCAGGCATAACTCCCATTAAAGGAATAATGGATGGATATTTAGAACCCCACAACACTGCTCCTACTGCAGCAAGACCAGAACCTATAATAAATGTTGTTGATATAACTCTGTTTATTTTTATTCCCATGAGCCTAGCAGTTTCAAAATCTTTAGATACTGCACGCATTGCCATTCCTATTTTTGTTTTGTTCGTTATGAATAATACCAGAAAAAGACAAACTATAGTAACAACTGGTGTTATAATTGTAGCAACTGATAAAGAAACACCAGCAATAGTAACTGAATTAGTCAAAAAAGTAATGTCTGGGAAACCTTTTGGAACTCCAGTAAATAAATATGTTGCAAGATTTTCTAATAGAAATGAAGCACCTATTGCAGAAATCATTATAGACATCCTAGGGGCGTCCCTAAGTGGCTTATAAGCTACTCTTTCAAGCAATACTCCTAATGCTATAGTAGCGATCAAGACTATAATAATTGATATATACCAAGGTAAACTGAAATTTACCATACCAAATACCATGAAATAAGCTGCCATCATGAAAATATCTCCATGTGCGAAGTTAATTAAACGAAGTATTCCATAAACCATTGTATATCCAATAGCTATTAGTGAATACAAACTTCCTAAGGAGATTCCATTGGCGAGCTGCTGTAAAAATGTTTGTAAAGTCATATTAAATCCTCCGCTTGATACAATCAACTCATTAAAAATTAGGGATAAAGAGGCGAACGATGTTCGCCTCTAAAATATATTATTCTGTTATTTTTAAATATTATTATTTAACTTCAACGGAATCGATATAAACAAATTGTCCGTTTTTAACTGTTTTAATAACAGCTATATTTTTGTCAGCATCACCTTCTGGTGTAAAGTTGATTACTCCTGTAACACCTTCAAAATCTTTTGTTGCATTTAATGCATCTCTAATAGCAACGCCGTCAGTAGAGCCAGCACGTTCAATTGCATCAAGCATTAATATGTAAGCATCGTATCCTAAAGCTGCAACAGCAGGTATGATAGGCTCTTTGCCAGCAAGTTCTTTTTTGTATCCTTCTACAAAAGATTTTGCTTCTTCAGTAGCTGGGTCGTTTTCATCAAAGAATGTTGAAAGTACAATACCTTCTGCATCTGCACCTGCAACATCTACAACTGCTGGGTTTTCCCAAGTATCTCCACCCATAATTGGACAAGTGATTCCAAGTGCTCTTGCTTGTTTAATTATTAATGGAGCAGTAGTTGCTGAACTTGGTGCAAATATTACATCTGGGTTTTTAGCTTTAATGTTTGTAAGTATTGCATTGAAGTCAGTGTCATTAACTTGGAATTCAGAAACATCAACTACGCTTTTTTCATTGCCAGTTAATTTTTTGAATGAATTAATAAAGAAATTTCCTAAACCTACAGAGTAGTCATCTCCATTTTGCATTATAACAGCAGCAGTTTTAGCTCCTTGTTGTATTGCATAGTTAGCCATAACTTCACCTTGGAATGGATCTAAGAAACAAGCTCTAAAATAAAATTCATTTCCTTGAGTAACCATAGGATTTGTACAAGATGCGCCCATTGCAGGGATTTTTGCATTTTTAATAATGTCTCCAGCAGCAATTGAAACTCCTGATCCATATGATCCTATTATAGCTACAACGCCTTCTTTTTCGATAAGACGTGTAACTGCAGTTGTTGCTTCGCCTTTATCACTTTTGTTATCAACAACAACTAATTCTACTTTTTTACCTAAAACTTCTGGGTACATTTTGTTAGCGTATTTAATTCCATCAAGTTCTTGAAGGCCGCCGCCACCGTTTTCCCCTGTTAATGGCTCAAAAACACCTATTTTGATAACATCTGAACTACCACTAGATGCAGCAGGAGCTTGTTCTTGTTTTGTACATCCTGTGAATAAAGAAATAATCATTGTTGCGCTTAAAACTATAGATAATAATCTTTTCATATCCCTTCTCCTTTTTTATAATGAAATCTCTATGATTATAGCATTAAAGAAACGTTTTTGCAAGGAAATTTTGTCGAACATCCGAATACAACATTCTACAATTTGAATACAAAAAACAAGTTGTGTATTCAGAAAATACACGTTTAAAAACGTTTGGTTCTAAACTTATACGAAATATGAAATAAAAATGATGTTTGCAAAATTGCAAACATCATTTTTATAAATTATATTTAATTAGGAAAGTTTTGATTTTGTAGTTTTGAAAGAACTTTTCCTTTTTTATTTGTTAAATTTGTTTGTTAATTCAAGAACTCTATTCTTTAATATATTCTGTTCTTGTTTTTTCTCAAGAGCAAGATCAATTATATCAGCAAGTTCAATCATTTCTGATTCTTTCATTCCTTTTGTAGTAACAGCTGGTGTTCCTATTCTTAATCCACTTGTAACATTTGGACTGTTTACGTCAAAAGGAATAGTATTTTTATTAGTTGTGATGTGAATTTCATCAAGTAATTCTTCTGCTTCTTTACCTGTTAAACCTTTTTTAGTTACGTCCACAAGTAAAAGATGATTGTCTGTTCCACCTGATACAATTCTAAACCCTTTTTTCACAAGTTCTTCTGACAATACTTTAGCATTTGTTATTACTTGTTTTTGATAAACTTTAAAATCATCTTCCATTGCTTCTTTAAAGCATGCAGCTTTAGCAGCTATAATATGCATTAAAGGACCACCTTGTATACCAGGGAATATTGCTTTGTCTATTTTTTTAGCATATTCTTCTTTACAAAGTATCATTCCACCCCTAGGTCCTCTTAAAGTTTTATGAGTTGTAGTGGTTACAAAATCAGCATATGGAACTGGATTTGGATGAAGTCCTGCAGCTACTAAACCAGCTATATGAGCCATGTCCACCATCAATAAAGCGCCTACTTCATCAGCAATTTCTTTAAATAATTTAAAATCTAATATTCTTGGATATGCTGACGCTCCAGCTACTATTAATTTTGGGTTTTCACGTTTTGCAGTATCTCTTACAAGGTCGTAATCAATCATTTCTGTTTCTTTGTTTACACCATAAAATGCAACATCAAAATACTTACCGGACATATTAACCTTGCTACCATGTGTTAAATGACCACCGTGAGATAAATCCATACCAAGTATTTTATCCCCTGGTTTTAGCATAGAAAAATAAACTCCAAAGTTTGCATTTGATCCTGAGTGTGGCTGTACATTGGCATGGTCTGCACCAAATATTTCTTTTGCTCTATCCCTTGCAATATTTTCAACCTTATCAACATACTGGCAACCACCATAATATCTTGCACCTGGATATCCTTCAGCATATTTATTTGTTAAATGGCTTCCCATAGCTTCAAGAACTGCTTCAGAAACAAAATTTTCAGATGCTATAAGCTCTATGTTCATACTTTGTCTGTTCTGCTCTTCCATCATTGCACTAAAAAGTTCTTGGTCGTAGCTTTTAATTGAATCAAAATTCATAATTGCCTCCATTTTTTATTGTTTTGTATGTATTTATTAATTTAATGCCTATATAGTTTATTTTTGCGGTGGTTCCTTTTTAGTAGGTTTTATCTTTATAGCTTTAGGAACTGTCCCTTTTATTATACATATTTACGAGGTAGTCTTTTTCCTAAATTAGTTAATACTTCATAAGAAATAGTGCCCCTCATATTAGCAACATCTTCAGCAGTCATAGCTCCGTCAGTTCCATCCCCATATATAATAGCTTCATCGCCTATTTGTGGGTTTTGTACTTCTGTTAAATCGATCATAAACTGATCCATACAAACTTTGCCCAATATGTTACATTTTATATTGTTAACAACAACATAACCTTTATTTGACAATAAACGAGAATAACCATCTGCATAACCTAATGGAATTGTCCCTACAACAGTTGATTTTGTTGTATTAAACAAATGTCCATAACCTATTCCTTCTCCAGCTTCTAATGTTTTTATATTAGCTATTTTAGCTTTTAAAGTAACACATGGTTTAAAAATATACTCATTTTTATTTACTTCATCAGAAGGATAGAAACCAGATAAAATAATTCCTGGACGAACCATATCAAAATAATATTCTGGTAAATCAATAATTGCAGCACTGTTAGCTATATGTTTAATAGGAATATTTACATTTCTTTCAGAAAGCATATCCATGAATGAAATAAATCGTTTTGCTTGTTTGTGAGCTGCAGATTTATCTATTTCATCAGCTCTTGCAAAGTGAGAGTAAGCTCCCATTATGTTAATATTTTCAAGTTTATTTATTTTTGCTACTATATCTGCATTTTCATTTGTAGGTAAAAATCCTAATCTGTTCATACCTGTTTCTACCTTAATATGAATATTAGCAGTTTTATTCATTTCTTGAGCTATATTATTTAAAGCTTGAGCATGTTCATAAGTATAAATAGTAAGAGTTATGTCGTTTAACAAAGCATCATCAAAATATATTTCTTGTGTGTAACCAAGTACTAAGATATCTATATCATTAATTTCGGTCCTAAGCTCTAATGCTTCGCCTATAACAGCAACTGCTAACATATCAACACCATTTTGTGCATATAATTTAGACAACTCAATAGAACCCATACCATAGCTGTCAGCTTTAACTACAGCACATATTTTTCTGTCTTTTCCAGCAGCTCTTCTTACTTCTAAGAAATTATGTAAGGCTTTTTCTTTATTAACTTCAACCCATGCTGGTCGTAGTTTTTCATTCATAACATTTTCCTCCCAAGTTATTCTAAATTGATTATATCAAAACGTCCTTATTTTATCAATGGTACTTTAATAAATTAAAAACAAAAATGTTTACTTTTAGTATAATTTTTATTATTATATAAATTGTATTTAATTGTATTATGTATAACATAAAGGAGAAATTAATGAGCGTATTAAATGTAAAAAATGTTACTCATGGTTTTGGCGCCCGTGCCATATTACAAGAAGTATCATTTAGACTTTTAAAAGGAGAGCATGTTGCTTTAATTGGAGCTAACGGCGAAGGTAAATCTACTTTTTTAAATATAATAATAGGAAGTTTAATGCCGGATGAAGGAACTGTTGAATGGTCAAAGCATGTTACAGTTGGTTATCTTGATCAGCATTCTGTTCTAAAAGCAGGAACTACAATAAGAGAAAATCTTAGATTAGCATTTGATCACTTATTTAACATGGAAGAGGAAATGTTAAAGCTATATGAAGATATGGCAGTAGCTGAGGATGAAGAAGTTAGCAAAATGATGGAAGATGCTGCGGAAATTCAAACTATACTTGACTCAAGCGGTTTTTATATAATTGATTCAAAGATTGAAGAAGTAGCTAATGGTTTAGGGCTTGGAGATATTGGACTTGATAAAAAAGTTGATGAGCTAAGTGGTGGACAGAGAACTAAAGTTCTTTTAACAAAACTTTTACTCCAAAATCCAACAATACTTCTTCTTGATGAGCCTACAAACTATTTGGATGAAAATCATATTATCTGGCTTACTAATTATTTGCAGAATTATGAAAATGCATTTATATTAATTTCACATGATGTTCCTTTTATAAACAAAGTGTGTAATATTATTTATCATGTTGAAAACTGCAATTTAACTCGTTATGTTGGAAATTATGAAGAATTCCAACGTATTTATGATTTAAATAAACAAAAGGCTGAAAGAGAATATGAAAAACAGCAAAAAGAAATTGATAAGCTTGAAGATTTCATTGCAAGAAATAAAGCACGTGTAGCTACCAGAGGTATGGCTAACAGTCGTATGAAACAACTTGATAAAATGGAAATATTGGAAAAGCGCCGTGAAAAACCAAAGCCAACTTTTAGGTTTAAAGAAACTAAAGCGCCAAGCAGATTTTTAATTCAAGCTAAGGATTTAGTTATAGGTTATGATGTGCCACTTACAAAACCTATGAATTTCGAAGTTGAAAGAAATAAAAAAATTGCAATATGTGGAGTAAATGGTCTTGGTAAATCAACTTTGTTAAAAACATTATTAAGAATAATTCCAGCTGTTAGTGGCAGTGTTGAATTTGGCGAAAATGTAGTATATGGTTATTTTGAACAGGAAGATTCAAAAAATAATTCAAACTCAGCTTTAGAAGAAGTTTGGAATCAATATCCTTCACTTACAAACCATGAAGTTCGTACAGAACTTGCAAGATGCGGTTTAACAACAGAAAATATTACAAGCATGATGAAAGTTTTGTCAGGTGGAGAAAATGCTAAAGTAAGACTTTGTAAAATTCTTTTAATGGAATTAAATCTCTTAGTACTTGATGAGCCTACAAATCATTTAGATGTTGAAGCAAAAGAAGAGCTTGCAAAGGCGCTTACTGAATTTAAAGGTACTGTATTACTTGTTAGCCATGAGCCATATTTCTATGAAAGTTTTATAACCGATGTTTGGAACATAGAAGATTTCACAACAAAAATAGTATAAAATGATGACAATGGGGATGTCAAGGGGACGTTCCCTTTTGCGGAATGCACTTGTCCGCAAAAGCGGTGCGTCCCCAAAAGAACAAAATAATAAAATAAAAAAGCAAAGAATTTTATAGTTCTTTGCTTTTATAATTTATTCTGTAAAAAATGTTAAACTTAATTAAATATCAGAATTACATCTACCACTCCATCAAAAGCCCCATACAAATCATATAGCTGAGCAGTTGAACCTGGTTGTATATTGTATTTCGAACTTATTTTTACACTTGTTATATTTCCATTAGAATCCATGCTGCATTCATAAACTTTTACATTTGATGAATATTCCATGTATGTTATTCCATCTATTTGAAGCTGATTAGAATATACCTGTGTTATTTTAATTCTATCAGTTTCAGGAATTAATTTTTGTACACTTGTAATTGAACCATTTGTAATTGTAGCTTTGACATAAGAATTTTGCATGGATGAAATATTTATTGAATTTGAAACATAAAATGTGTTGTAATTATTAAAAAACTTTACTTGTGATATATTTGAATCTAATTTTTTAATACTGCTGATTATTCCTAAAACTGTACCACTATAACTTGATTCAGTTTCTTTCAGTGGTTCTGTAACTGTTATAGTTTCATTTACTTTTAGCCCATATGTTAAATATACGGCATTAACTTGACCATAACTTGCAACAGATTTGCCTATTAAGTAACTGCTTAATTTATTGGGGTTTAAGAGCTGATATCTTCCACTTGACTCATATACAATAAATGTCGAGCTTGTTAGTTTACTTCCATTAGATAATGATTGATTGTTTTCATCATAGGAACTTGCTAAATAATTTGTTGGCATTTCTTTAATTATTTTCAAAAGTCCAGAAGAAACAGGGTCAAACATTATTATGTCATTTTTTCTCAAAGAATTTATACGTTGTAAAGAATATCCATTGTCATAAATATTTACTACACTTGAATTATCAGCTAATGAATATGTTTTTATATTGCCATATTGATCTAAAATTTTAACAGTAGCATATACATTTGTTCCGCTATTAGCACTTAAAACAATTCCATATGTTTTTGGAGTTGTTCCATAACTATTTATATACAACTTAACTATATCACCATTTTTATCTAATATTAATGTAACATTATCTTTAACAGAAGCAGCTTCGGTAAAAATGAAATTGCTTTTAGTTTTATAAACTGTATTGTTTATTGTATAATAATATGTGTTATCTTGTTTTTGAGTATTTGTAACAAATCCTGATACTTGATTTCTTAATACTTCAACAGTTAAAGCTGAATTATTAGCAGATTCATCTGTTTCATAAAAATATACTAAATCATTTGTTTTTATTTCTGATAAAGAAGAAGCATCACCATAAATATGTAGTTTGGTATAATTTATTTGACCATCATTTTTTAAAGGAAGATGCTTGCCAGAAAGTAAGTTGCTTCCTGTTTTATATAAATTATTTTTATCTATTAATATTTCGTCGGTTTCTTTATAAGCTATTACTCCTAATATTTTTGAGTCCAATGAATCATTTTCGCTTACTATTTTTATTTTAGAATTTAATAAGGAATCATAACTACCTAAGCCACCATTAACCACTATAGGAACATCGGGTATTTTAATAGCTCTAACATTACCATAATCATCTGTTACGAAAATTACTCTGTTTGAAAGTAAGTTTGTAACAGTTCCTGTTAATTCGGTATATGTTGAATTTGATACACTTACAACTTTGCCATTTAAGTCGTAGTAAAAGTCCCAAGTATTAAATAAATAATCTGTATAATCAAAACTTTCTAATTTTAAATCTTGTAAAGTTACATCTTTAGTAGATACTGATCCAATTAGGGAAATAAGTTTTTTTCCTGTATTGCTAATTGTAGTATTATTTTTAACTGATACTAAATCACATCCTAAAGCATTATAAAGCATTATAGATATATCTCTTCTTGTTGCAAGGTCATGATTTTTTCTTTGTAAGTTTTGAAATAAATTCAGTTGGATTGCTTTTTCATAATAATTTTCTGGCCAATCTCCACCAATGGATTCATCCGTATAACCTAATAATCTTACAATCATAGTAGTTGCTTCATTAAATTTTATATAATTGTCAGGACCGTATTTATTATTAGTTATACCTGAAACAATATTTAAAACATCTGCTAATTCAACATATCTTTCTGCCCAATGTCCATTCATATCATCATAGACAGAAGTCATATTTTTTGAATACTCATAGTAACCAGCTGCAATTGTAATTATTTTAGCCATTTCTGCTCGTGTTACAGGCATATCCGGTTTAAATGTATTGTCAGGATAACCATTAATAATGTTGTAACTTGACAAAACAGTTACAGCATCTTTGCAGGAATCTTCTTTTATATCGGTATAGGTTTCTGCACCATATGCTAAATTCATGGAAAACATGAATATTAAAATTGTAATTAATAATAATTTTTTCATAGCTGCATCTCATCTCTAATAAAATCTAAGATAAAATCATAAATTTAATCTTATCTATGTTAATTTCATTATAATATAAAAAGATAAATACAGTATTACATAAAAATTACAATATTTCCTTAAAATATATACCTTGGAAACTTTCCCTTGTTTTTAACTCTTTATCTATGTCAGACAATACCTTTAATTTATTTAAGGACCAGCAAGGTTCAATTAAGTCAGATTTTTTTCCGTCGCCCGTTACCCTGTGTACAACTGTTTCAGGGTTTAATATCTCTAAACAATCACATACAATTTTAACATATTCTTGCTCATTCATTATTGGAAATGGGTTTTGGCTATAGTATTTTTCTAAATCAGTATTTTTAAGAATGTGCAGCATATGGAGTTTTATTCCCCAGATATTTAATGAAGAAATGTAATTAACCGATTCCATAATTTGCTGGTGAGTTTCATTAGGTATTCCAATTATTAAATGAACAACAGTCTTAATATTTTTTTCTTTTAACAGTTTTATTGCTTTATCAAACTGTGGTAGTTTATAGCCCCTTCGTAAAAATAAAGCAGAATTATCATGTATGGTTTGTAGTCCTAATTCAACCCATAAAAAAGTATTTTTATTAATTTCATCTAAAAGTTTTACAATTTCTTCATTAATACAATCAGGTCTTGTTGCAATTGCAATACCTTTAATGTCAGGATTATCCAAAGCTTCATAATATTTTATCCGCAAGTTTTCAACAGTATCATATGTATTTGTGAAATTTTGAAAATAAGCTATGTAAGTATTGCTTATCCACTTTTTAGACATAAAATCTTTTTGTTCCTTTACTTGTGTACTTATAGATTTATAGTTTTCAGAATTAAAATCTCCTGAACCACGTTCACTGCAGAAAATACAACCATTTTCGCCAATTTTCCCGTCTCTGTTAGGACAAGTAAAACTCCCATCTATTGATAATTTTATAGTTTTTTCGCCAAACAATTTTTTGAATTCATAATTTAAAGTATGATACCTTTTATCGTTCCACATATTGTATTAAGCCACCTTTTAAAATCATTTTTGTAAAAGTTATCCACAGCCTTTTTGATTTTTGCTATGAAGTTATACACAAATTTAATGCCTTTTTAGGCACTTGTCAACAACTTTATCCACAATTGTTGATTATTTTTGCTTTTTGCCTTAGTTTTGTATTGTTAAAAATACTTAAAAAACTTTTGTATAATATATTTTAATTTGGATATAACTATTAGAGATAATACTTTTTCAATCTTCTTCCAAACAAAAATATCCCACATGTTATTGCATGTGGGGTATTTTTATTCTAAAGGAAAGTTCTACTTTTCTATAGAATAAAAAGGGGTGAAGGGGAAGAATTCCCTTCCGTTTTAAGGAGGGTGCTCAGGCTGTGAAACAGCTGTCGAAGGGAACCATAGGGTTCCATAGCGAAAGCATCGAAGATGCTTTTTTATTCTATTTTTAAAAATATATGTCGAGATTTATCAATTGACGTAATATTTTATGTGTAATATAATTAGTTGGTTTAATTATTTTATGAAGGGAATGAAAATATTTGATTAAGAAATTATTAGGCAACACAGGTATGGAAGTTTCAGTAGTTGGCTTTGGGGGTATCCCTATTCAAAGATTAAATCAAGAAGAGGTAACTCAATTAATATTAGAATGTAAAAATCAAGGAATTAATTTTATAGATACAGCAAGGGTATATACAATAAGCGAACAATATATTGGAAATGCGCTTAAAGAAGTTGGAAGAGATAATTTTTATGTAGCTACAAAAGCTATGAGTTTTACTTATGAAGATATGAAAAAATCTATTGAAACTAGTTTAAACGTAATGAATTTAGAGTATATTGATTTATATCAAGTACATAATGCATCAAATATGGACTTATTAAATAAAGCTCTTTCAGAAGATGGTGCTTTGAAAGCTTTAATTGAAGCTAAAAAGTCAGGTTTAATAAAACATATAGGAATAACTGGCCATATAAAAGAAGTATTAATGAAAGCTTTAGAATATGATGAGTTTGAAACTATACAATTTCCATTCAATCCAGTAGAATCACAGGGAAAAGAATTATTTGAAAAAGCACTTAGTTTAGGTAAAGGTACAATAGCTATGAAACCTATTGCAGGTGGAGCATTTAATAACGCAACTCTTTCTTTAAAATATATAGTGAATTCAAATTTAATAACATCTGCAATTCCTGGAATGGATTCTATAGAACAAGTAATAAATAATGCTGCAGTAGGTAAAGTATTACAACCATTAACTGAAACAGAAAAAAATATTATTAATGAGGAAGTAAATGAGCTTGGCAATAATTTTTGCAGAAGATGTGGTTATTGTAAGCCATGTCCAGAAGGAATAGATATCCCCGGCATATTTATAGCTGAAGGCTATGTTACAAGATATAATTTACGTGATTATGGAAAATCTAAATATGATGTTATGACAATAAAGGCAGATGCATGTGTGAGATGCCGTAAATGTGAAAAAAAATGCCCATATAATTTGCCCATAGTTAATATGTTAAAACATTCAGTAGAGACATTTAAAAATAAATAAAAAAATTATGGGCGAGAAACGCCCATAATTTTTTTATTTTATAATTTAGTATCATCAACAGAATCAAGATAATTTTTAATAGGTATTATAACTGATTCTATTGTAGAATCTTCAAATGGGCTTTGTAAATTTCCTTCTTGTAGAAGTTGTAAAAAGGGCTTGCTTCCTCCAACTTTACAAAGATTTAAATATTCACTCCATGCCTTTTGCCTATCACCAAGATTAAACTTAACCCAGTATTGGAAAGAACAAACTTGAGCTAATGTATAATCAATATAATAAAATGGGTTACCAAATATATGTCCTTGTTTAAACCAATATCCACCTTCATTAAAAAACTTGTTATTTTCATAGTCAAGCCAAGGTAAATATTTTTTCTCTATTTCTTTCCACGTTTTTCTTCTTTCACTTGGAGTTAAATTTGGATTTTCATATACTTTGTGTTGAAATTCATCAACTAATACACCATATGGTATAAACAATAATGCACTTGATAAATGAGAAAATTTATATTTTAGTTCATTTTCTTCAAAAAATAAATTCATCCACGGCCAAGTTATGAATTCCATACTCATGGAATGTATTTCGCAAGCTTCATATGTAGGGAATATAAGTTCAGGGAATTCTATGTTTCTACTTTCATAAACTTGGAATGCATGACCTGCTTCATGTGTCAATACATCCACATCCCCTGATGTTCCGTTAAAATTAGCGAAAATAAAAGGTGATTTATAATTATGAATAAATGTGCAGTATCCTCCTGATTGTTTATTTGGTTTTGTTTCAAGATCAAATAAATCCTTTTCAACCATGAAGTTAAAAAATTCATCAGTTTCAGGTGAAAGCTCTGAGTACATTTTTTTAGCTCTTTCAAGCATCCAGTCTTTGTTGCCCTTTGGCTTTGCATTTCCAGTTGTAAAATCTAAATCTTTATCATAATATTTGAAATTATCTATATTTAACCTGTTTGCTTGCCTTTTTCTTAAATCATTAGAAAGAGGGACTATGTATTTTAAAACTTGGTTTCTATAACTTTCAACTTCCTTAGCACCGTATTCTGAACGATGCATCCTTGTGTATCCTAACTCTACAAAGTTTTTATAACCTAATTTAACAGCAATTTTATTTCTTACTTTAACCATTTTGTCATAAATTTCATCGAATTTTTCCATGTTTTCTTCAAAGAAACCTGTATATTTTTCATAAGCTTCTTTTCTTGTTTCTCTATTTAAAGATTGCATATATGGCTGCATTTGAGATAAATTCATTATTTTGCCGTCGAAATTTATTTTTGCAGATGAAATTAATTTATCATACTCACTTTGAAGTTTGTTTTCTTCTTGCAAATCTTCAACAACTTCTTCAGAAAAAGTTTTGATTTCCATTCCAGCTTTAGTGAAATATTGAGGAGGAATTTTTTCTGTAAGTTCTTCCTTAAATTTAGAATTAATAAGTGCTTTATAATAATCAACGGTAAGTCCTTGAAATAAAGGACCTGAGTTATCCATGTATTCATTTTCATTATCATAAAAAGTATCTTCAGTATTAATTGAATGTCTTATAGCCACTAAGTTAGCCATAGTGTCTAAATTCTTTGATAATTTATTTATTTCATTTATAATTTTAAATTGCTCATCAGCTGATTGAGAATTATTAAATTTTTCTATAAGTGTTTTATACTGAGCTGTGACTGGTTCTATTTCAGGTTTTACATATTCATAATCATTAAATTTCATAAAAGCCTCCAAAAATAATATTATACATAATATAGTAACATATAATTACAGAATAATTCAAACTATATAAATATTATATTTTGTAGAAATATGGGTAATCATATGGCAATTGTAAAGGTATAATAATAAATTATACAAATATTACAAAATATTAGTTACAATGACAACTTATTTAGTTATAATATGATTACCACCCAAAATGTCACGTAGTGACTTTTTGGTGCGAGTTATAAGTTAACTCGCACCAGCATTCTACGAATGCTGGGTAATCATATTGAGATTGTACCAGTTTGCGGCTTTGCCGCAAGTTTCTGCAAGCTCGCTTGCAGAAAAAAGTCGTGAAACGACTTTCTGGTAAACAATCATAATATTAGTATATCCTTATATGAAAAAATTAATTTACTCGGAGGAATTATGAAATTTTGTTGGGCTACATTACATGTTAAAAACTTAGAGGAATCTATTAAGTTTTATGAAGAAGTGGTTGGACTTGAAGTAAGCACAAGATTCCCTGCAGGTCCTGAAATGGAAATCGCCTTTATGGGAAATGATGAAACAAAAGTAGAACTATTGTGGAATAAAAATGTAAAAGAAGTTAATATGGGCAGTGATATTTCATTAGGATTTACTGTAGATTCAGTAGAAGATAAAATAAACTTTTTAAAAGAAAAAAACATAGATATAAAAAGCGGACCTTTTGCACCAAATCCACATACTAAATTTTTCTTTATAGAAGACCCAAATAAATTAACAATACAATTTGTAGAACAAAAATAATATAGATGCGGACTAATTTTAAAGATAAAAAATTTATAAAATAAATTTAATTATCTTTTAATTTAATGGTCCGTTTTTCTTTTGAAATAATAATAAATCATAGTATAATAGTAAGTGACTAAGTTGTGCAAGTAAAATAAATAGACGTAATTTTAGTATTATGCTATACTCAAATTAATTGAATGTCTTAATAGTATTTAAAAAGGAGAATATAAATGGAAAGTAAAATGATAAAAAATATCATTTTAATTATTACATACACAATAGCACTTGTTTTATGTATTATTAAATTTAATCCACTAATTAGTGGGGTCGGAAACTTTTTTGCTTTATTTCAACCTTTAATCATAGGGGTAGTAATTGCATTTATTTTAAATAAGCCATGTATGTTTTTTCACGATTATTTAAGTAAAAATATATTTAAAAATAAAAATTTTTCCACTTCAAGAGCTTTAGCAATAGTTATTACATATGTGCTTTTTATATTAATAATAGTAATTTTAATTAACTTTATAATTCCACAGTTAATTGACAGCATCATGGGATTTATAAATAATATTGATTCTTATTTTATTAATCTTCAATATTTTGTAAACAGAACTACTGATATGTTTAGAATTCAAAGAGTGGATTTATCTACACTTGGTTCGTTTATATTAAATTATATAAATAAATTAGGAACTGATATATCTAAATTGTTGACACAAGTTATTGGTATAACAACAATAGTTCTTTCTTTCGTAACTACATTTTTAATTTCAACTATATTTTCAATATATTTATTAGCTGGAAAGGAAATATTGTTATGTCAATTCAAAAAAGTATTTATTACGTATTTACCAAGGGGTATATATGAAAAATGTTCATATGTTTATCATATAACAGTTGATGTTTTCAGTAAATATGTAATTGGGCAGTTAACTGAAGCTTTGATTTTAGGAATACTTTGTTTTTCAGGAATGATAATTTTTGATTTTGAATATCCACTTTTAGTAAGTGTTTTAGTAGGGATAACGGCATTAGTTCCTGTTGTAGGAGCATATATTGGAGGAGCTATTGCATTAGTATTATTGTTTTTAATTACTCCAGATAAAGCATTATTATTTTTAATTTATTTAATGATTTTACAACAAGTAGAAGGAAATATAATTTATCCAAGAGTTGTTGGTTCAAGTCTTGGACTTCCTGGTATATGGGTTTTATTATCTGTTACAGTAGGAGGGGGCTTAGGAGGACCAATTGGGATTTTACTTGGTGTTCCAATAGCAACAGTATTATATACTTTACTTAAAAATGATGTTAGCAGTAAAAGTATAAAAGTTAAACAAAAATTAAAATAAAATTAAAATAAAATTTTAATGACTAAAATTCTTAATCTAACAAATAATATTAATACTAATAAACTTATGAAGTATAAAATTTGGAGGATAATAATTTTAAAATGTTAAATTTTAATAATCAAAATAACAATCAAAGTAACAGCGCTAACACAACGGATTTTTTATCAGAAATATATCGTGGTGCAAAAATGGGTGTCCAAACAATAAATAATCTTTTAACTAAAGTAAATGACAATAAAATTTATGATGAGCTTAAATATCAACTTCAAAGCTATGAAGAAATTGCTAACGAAGCTTATAATGAATTAGAAAAAAGAGATAATACCCCAAAAGATATTTCTTTATTTAATAAAATGAGTGCCAATATGAGTATAGGAATAAATACTTTTATTAATAACAATCCTTCTCATATAGCTGATATGCTTATAAAAGGAAATACAATGGGTGTTACAGGAATTTCGAAAACAATTAACAAACATCAAAATGCAGATACTGCTATAAAGGGTTTAGCTGACAGGTTCGTAAAATTAGAGCAAGATAATATAGACAGGTTGAAAAAGTTTTTATAATATTAAATGAAAGAACGCCGTTTTGATTTGGTGATTTTACCTAAATCAAAAACGGTGTTTTAAAATATGAAATTTTTATTGAGAAGTTTAAAAAAATATTGACAAGCAGTATAAATTATGTTAACATGTGATAGTTGAATGCAGTCAACATTTTGGGAGCATAGCTCAGTTGGGAGAG
>DIVM01000194.1 GCA_002435835.1 Firmicutes bacterium UBA6132 | reverse complement strand
TTGAGCGAAGCGAAAGGAATGATTATAATTATAAGAAATTACAAAGATAATAGGGGAAAAATTAAATGATTGAAATATTTAATGAAAAAGCAAATACTGAGAGCGAATTATTCAATATTATTATAGATAGTATAAATCAGCCAATATGTATTGTTAATAAAGACTGTGAAGTAATATATTGGAATAAATCATCTGAAAATTTTTATTATATAAAAAAAAATGAAATACTTAACAAGGATATAAGACTATTTTTTCCTGATGCTCTTCTACCTAGAGTTATTAGGCATCAAAAATCTTATGAGAATGTATATCATAGCCCTAAGAAAGATTATTATATTGTAATTAGTGCTGCACCATTGTATAACAAATCAGGTAAATTGATAGGTGGAATTAGTTTTGAAAAAGATATTACGGAGCAAATAAAAACTACAAAACTTCTTGAAAAAACGACAAATAATCTTAATTTATTGAAAGAAGAAATGTATCACATAAATCATGGAAATTATTATTCTTTTTCAAAAATTATTGGAAATAATGAAAAATTTTTAAAAGTTATTAACATTTGCAAAGATTTTTCACAATCCAATATTAGTATGCTTTTGCTTGGCGAAAGTGGTACAGGAAAAGAGGTTGTATCAAGGTCAATTCATTCAGAAAGTAATCGTAAAGGGTTATTTATAGCAATTAACTGTAGTGCGATTCCTGAAAATCTATTTGAGAGTGAATTGTTTGGTTATGAAAGCGGTGCATTTACTGGAGCACAAAAACAAGGTAAGATAGGAAAAATTGAAGCGGCTAATAATGGAACTCTATTTTTAGATGAAATTGCAGATATGCCAATAGATATGCAACCAAAATTTTTAAGGGTTTTAGAGGATGGAATAATTACTCGACTGGGGGGTATTTCTGATATTAAACTCGATGTAAGAATTATAGCGGCAACAAACAAAAACTTAAAAGAATTAACATTAAAAGGAAAGTTCAGACAGGACTTGTATTATAGACTTAGTTCAGTAGTAGTTCATTTGCCCTCATTGAAAGAAAGAAAAGATGATATAAGTTTATTAATAGATTATTTTCTTGAAAATTATTGTACCCAATATGGTATTAATATTCCATATGTCCCGGAGAAGATAATCAAAGTTCTAACAGACTACACTTGGGAAGGGAATATAAGGGAGTTGAAAAATGTTATTGAAAGAATTGTAATAATGCTGAAAAAAGACAATTCAGATGCAATCATGTTAGATTATCTTCCTGAATACATACTCAAATCAAATAGTGAAATAGAGGGAAGAATTATTTACAGTAAATCTTTAGATTTAAATAAAACCTTGATAAATGTTGAAAAAGATACGATAATTCATGCATTAAAAGTATCAGAAGGTAATATCAAAAAAGCGACAGAATTATTAAATATTCCTAGAACATCTTTATATTATAAGTTAAAAAAATATAATATAACTTTAAAAAACAGTGTAGAGTGTGATAAATAAAGGTTGTGTCTAATATTAGACTTGTGTCCAACGTTAGACCTTATTTAGAAATGAAAAGCGATATTATGTCTAAAATTAGACGAAATATCGCTTTTTATATTGAATTAAATCTACTATTTCTATTGTATATCGGTTTTCCAATAATTTTAAGAGTTATTCTTTTTGGCGTGATAATTGCATGTTAATATCTGTGATAGAAAAAGGAGCAGTACTAAATGTACAAGGAATTTGTTATATGCGAAGAAAACAAAATATGGAGGTAGAAATGAGCAAGTTGAATAATATATTTACAGTCGATTCACATGTTATGGGTGAGCCATTAAGAATAGTAACAGGTGGAATTTCTTATTTGAAAGGGAAAAGTGTCAAAGAAAAAAAAGAATATTTTAGAGACAAATTTGATCATATTAGAAAAGCTCTAATACTGGAACCAAGAGGTCATGATAATATGTTTGGAGCTATTCTATGTGAACCTACAAATCCGTTGGCTGATATTGGCATATTTTTTATACATTCTGGAGGATATCTTGATATGTGCGGACATGGAATCATAGGTGCAGTTACAACCATTATAGAGCTAGGTATTATTACAAAACCGTATGAAAAAAAGGTTGAAGTTATATTGGAAACTCCTGCTGGATTAATAATTGCTTATGCTGAAATAGAAGAGGATAAAGTTGTTAATGTCATTTTTGATAATGTGCCTTCTTTTGTCCTATACAAGGATTATTCATTGAACTTACCACAAATTGGTACTATTATAATGGATATCGCATATGGAGGTAATTTCTTTGGAATTATATCAGCTAAGGAACTATCTTTAAACATAAATAAGAATAACTTTACAAAGTTACTTTCTTATAGCATGGAATTAAAAGGAATAATAAATAATAAAATTAATGTATTTCATCCTATAAATAAAACTAATAGCACAATTGATTTAATTGAGGTGTATGAAGAAGTAGAATCAAGCTCTAAGCACTATCATAGCTTCGTGGCTTTTGGCAATGGGCAAGTTGATAGATCTCCTTGTGGATCTGGGACAAGTGCGCTTCTAGCAGTGCAATATGCCAAAAATAAAATTTGCTTAAATGAAGATATTTGTAACGAAAGTATAATTGGAACTAAGTTTAGTGGTAAATTAATTAAAGAAACAAAAGTTGGAAACTTTGATGCAGTAATTCCCAGGATTAAAAGTAGAGCATTTATTACAGGAATTCATCATTTCATAATTGATAGTAATGATTTTTTAAGGAATGGGTTATCTTTGAATGAATATGCTTTAGTGAACCAAATTTCTTATGCCAAATAATAATAAGTACTTTTAAAATTCAATATATAACAATAATTTAATAACTCTAAAGACAGATAATTAACTTGGATTTTTAAGATTCCACAGTAACTCTATAAAACATCGAAGAAAGTTGTTTTATAGAGCAAATAGTTCCGATTTGCTATTGACAAGAAGCTTCTATTATTTGTTACTATTATGTCTAATAGAAAATGGGGTTCATTATTTAAATTGTTGTTAATATTTTTAAATATATAAACTTATTTAAGTTTGTAATTTATTCATATTGATATAGATCAATATAAATAAATTACAATCAAAAAAATAAAATATGGAGGAATTTATGAACACATTAATTAGTGCTGAAAATACATGGGTATTATGGGCAATAATTACAGGATGGGCAGCTATAAGTATTTATCTTGAGCAGAAATATCAATGGGCTGCAAAAATATCTGGAGCTATGTTAGCTTTAGGAGGAGCAATGATATTGTCAAATTTAAAAGTTATTCCAACAGATTCTCCAGTATATGATCAAATTTGGAGTTATGTGGTTCCTTTGGCAATTCCATTATTGTTGCTTCAATGCAATATTAAGAAAATATGGAAGGAAAGCGGGCGCATACTTATTATTTTTCTGATCAGTTCCATGGGTACAATGATAGGAGCGGTTTTGGGATACGGTATGTTGAAAAATTTAATTCCAGACATTGTAAAGGTAACGGCTATGATGACGGGATCATACATAGGAGGAGGAGTTAATTTTGTAGCTATGGCGGATACTTTCGGTGCGTCTGGAGATTTGGTTTCGTCATTAGTAGTTGCGGATAATCTATTAGCGGCTCTATACTTCTTTGTTTTGATAATAATGCCTTCAATAGCATTTTTTAGAAGGAAATATACTCATCCTCATTTAGATGAAGTTGAAATGAAAGGAACAAGCAATGGCGAAACAACTGCTTCCGAATACTGGAAAGGAAAGAGTATTTCCTTAAAGGATATGGCATTTGCAGTAGCTACAGCGTTTTTTATCGCAGCGGTTTCAACTGAACTTGCAAAGGCTCTTAGTAACCTGATTCCTACAAACAATGCTGCACTGGAATTGTTGAATGGGCTTTTAGGCAACAAATATTTGATAATAACCACCGTATCTATGATACTTGCTACTGTAAAGGCTGACTTCTTTGGAGAAATTGCTGGAGCACAAGAGATAGGAACATTGCTTATATATCTATTCTTTGTGGTAATTGGAGTACCGGCATCAATAGGATTGATTATCCAGAAATCACCTTTACTTTTAGTTTATTGCGCTGTAATTGTAGTAGTTAATATGGTATTCACTTTTGGTGTAGGCAGACTCTTAAAATTTGACTTGGAAGAAATGATCCTTGCTTCAAATGCAAATATTGGAGGTCCTACAACCGCTGCTGCAATGGCAATATCCAAAGGTTGGACTAAGCTTGTAGCTCCGATAATGCTCGTAGGAACGTTAGGTTATCTTATAGGAAATTACTGTGGAATATTTATTGGAAATATATTGATGTAGGAGAGGTGAAAATTATGATTTTTGACGGACATTCGGATATTTGGACAGACGTTATTGTAAAACAAAAACAAGGTGAAACTGATATTTTAAACAAGCATCACTACAACAAACTTGTGAAAGGAGGAATTTCAGGAAGTATATTTGTTATATGGACTGACCCTCCATATGATGTGACGACGTTAAATAGAACAAAAGAAATAATGGAATCTGTAAGGCTGGAAATGAAATATGCAAGCAATAATTTTCAAATTGTACATGATTATGACGAGTATATTTCTGCAGTAGGAAATGGTAAGATAGGCTTGTTCATCGGTCTGGAAGGATTAAGCTGCATTGGTGAAAACATCGATATGATTAATGAACTATATGAGTTTGGAGCAAGACATGCATCGTTAACTTGGAATGAAGAAAACGAGCTAGCTACTGGAGCAAAAGGTGATGAATCAAGGGGCTTGACAGAATTGGGACAAAAGGCATATAAAAGGATATCAAACCTCAATATGTTGTTTGATATATCGCATTTAAATGAAAAATCCTTTTGGGATGTTGTGAGAATAGCAGACAAACCAATCATAGCTTCACATTCTAACTGCAAGTCGATTTGCAATGTTCCCAGAAATTTGACTGACAGTCAGATAAAGGAAATTGCAGCTTCAGGGGGATATATCGGGATTAATTCATTCAATCAGTTTGTGCACCATGATGTGGATAAACAGAATATAGAAAGTCTCGTAGATCATATAGTGCATATATCAGATTTGGTCGGTGTAAATCATGTATCATTTGGATTTGACTATTGCGAGTATATCGACGACGTTGCTTTTAATTCATTTTGCAGTGAGGGAACATCTTTTACTGCAGGTTTGGCGGATGTATCAGAGTCGAAAAATATAATAATTGAAATGAAAAAACGTGGGTTTTTAAAAGAAGAGATTGAGATGGTATCTAATAAAAATATAACTAACTTGATAAGAAAAATACTTTAACTTTGACTTGCTGATTCATTTTTGGAACCAACTCTGTCTGTTTATCAATGTCGGCAGAAAGCAAGGGAATATTGCCTCAAAACATAGTTGACAAGGCTGTAATGGTGGTGGGGCAGCAGAAAAATACATTCAGAGAGGCCATGGAACTTGTAGTAAGGATCGCTCTTGGAACAGATGTAGGTTCTCCAAATTACGGACCGCATCCATCTGTATTTAAAGCGAGTTTATTTCTTATTTGAGGTTGACCTGCAAGTATCAGTACAAATGGATTTGCTGAATCTATCTTGAATTAAACAATAGCCTAAGATCGTCTAAAATCGTCATAGGTGCCATTGAATCTAAACAATTATTACTGAAGTTATTCTTTGCTCATAGTATAAATTTTGTATAGAAGGGGTTTCTCTTAACATTGATGTCATAGCTTGATAAAATTTTTACTAAATAGTGTGGTAAGAGCAAGGTAGCAGGGTTTATACAAAGAGTTATTTAAATTTTCGGTAAGTTTTCTTAACCCCGTAGATTTAACGGAACCGGGCCCACCAACAATTAAACAAATCCCTCTGTTACCAAGTATATACTTTAATCTTGAATCAAGTTCTTTCATATGGTTGAAAGAGTTAGAAAAAAAACTGATGTTCCTTTAGCATTTATGACTTATATCAATCCAATATATGCTTATGGAATAGAAAAATGAAATAAAACCATTTTGCAGCCAGTATGGTGTTGAGCTAATATCATTAATTGCATCAACTTCTAATGATAGAATAAAAACGATTGAAAAAGAAGCTGATGGATTTGTGTACTGTGTTTCACCCATGGGCGTTACAGGTGTCAGAAGCAAAATAAAAACTGATTTAAGAGAGATGGTGAAATTAGTTAAAGAAGCATAAAATATCCCATGTGCTATTGGATTGGAATTTCAACCCCTGAGCAAGCAAAAGAAATGTTAAAATATGCTGACGGAGTAATAGTTGGAAGCGCAATTGTAAAAATAGTTGCACAATACGGTTAAAATTGTGTGGAACCTGTATTTGAGTATGTAAAGGAAATGAAAGATGCTATGATGTATTAATAAAAAATATAAAACAAACAGCATTCGATGTACTTTTCCGAATGCTGTTAAATTTTCTGGTTCTAATATAGTTGTTTTTTATTTGTTTTTTAAAATATTGCATTTAATATCATTAATTCAACAAAACCTACTGCCCAAATGATTGTAGTTGTTACTGACCAAACTCTCATTTGTTCTTTAGCTTCTTTAATACCAAGCATTCTGTTTACAACCCAGTAGTAGCTGTCATTGAAATAAGAATAAACTAATGAACCTGTACAAGCTGCCAATGCTGCAAATACTGGGTTAACATTTAAAGTTGCCAATATTGGAGCAGTAATGGATGCAGATGTAATCATAGCTACAGTGCCGCTTCCTTGAACAAGTCTTATTAATGATGAAATTACAAATGGAAGCATTATTGCTGGCAATGATGTTTTAGCTATAGACTGAGCGATATAATCTCCAGCACCACTGTCTCTTAATACCATACCAAGGGCACCGCCACCGCCTGTTACAAGTATTATTATACCTGCTGATTTAATTCCTCTTTCCATTAAATCAATTGTTTCAGTTCTTGAATAATTACCTGATAACCCATATATAGCAACTATTAATCCAATAGCAACTGCTATAACAGGAGTTCCTAAGAATACTAATGCGTTAACAACTGCTCCTTCAGCTTTCATAGCTGTTAAAACAGTGTTAATTAATATTAATATTATTGGAATTATAATTGGTGCAAATGACATAAATGTTGAAGGAAGTTCTTTTCCACTGTTTTCTTCAATAGAATCATATACTGGTTCTTGATAAGCCGGTCTAATCCAATCTTCACCATCTTCTGTAGGAATTTGATATATTTTCTTTCCTAAATATTTTGCATAAATAACTGCCGCTATTGTCATAGGTATAGCCATTACAATACCCCATAAAATTATAGAACCTACGCTTACATTGAATAATCCTGCAACTCCAACTGGTCCTGGTGTAGGAGGAACTAATGAGTGTGTGATTACAAGACCTGCAGCAAGAGGGATACCAAGAGTTATAACTGATTTTTTAGTTTTTCTCGATATAGCTTTTGCTATAGGAGATAAAATAACAAAACCTGAATCGCAGAATATAGGAATAGAAACTAAAAATCCTGTAATAGCAAGAGCAATTTCTTCTCTTCCTTTTCCAAGTTTCTTAATAAATGTCTGAGCCATTCTTTCTGCTGCTCCGGAAGCTTCGAAAATTTCTCCCATCATAACGCCAAAACCAATTATGATACCAATGCTTCCTAAAGTATTTCCGAATCCTTTAGAAATGGCTGCCAATACAGCATTTGAAGGCATGCCACCAACTAAACCTGTTACTGCTGCTGCGATGATTAGTGCTAAAAATGCGTGAATTTTTGTTTTTAAAATTAATACAATTAAAATAGTGATACCAATTACTAGGCCTAAAATCATTTGACTGCCTACAACTTGTTCCATAATAACCTCCGTTATAATTTATAATTAATATTTATTTATTAAAGTTAGGAGCATATAATGCTGCTAATTTAATTGCTTCTACCATGCTGACTTCACCTGCTTTGCCAGTTCCTGCTATGTCAAAAGCAGTTCCGTGGTCAACTGATGTTCTTAAGAAAGGCATGTTGTTTGTTATTGAAATTGTTCTGTCAAAGTCAACCATTTTTGTTGCAATATGTCCTTGATCATGGTAAAGAGATAATACTGCATCATATCTGCCGTTCAAACCTTGATGAAATACTGAATCAGCCGGAACAGGACCAACTACATCAATATTTTCTGACTGTGCTTTTTTTACAGCCGGTTCAATTTCATCAACTTCTTCATATCCAAATAAACCATGTTCTCCGCTGTGTGGATTCAATCCTGCAACAGCAAGTTTTGGATTTTGAATGCCTAAAACTTTCAATGCTTCAATACATCTGTTTATAAATTCATAAACACTTTCTTTTGTAACAAGTTCACATGCTTTTTTTAATGACACGTGACGTGTTAAGAAAAATACTCTTAAATTGTGTACTTGGAACATTGTGAGAGGATTATAAGTTTTAGTTAAATCTTCAAGTATTTCAGTATGTCCTATATAAGGAACTTCTGCTGCTTTAAATGATTCTTTGTTTATTGGTGTTGTTGCTATGGCATCTACTTTTTTCTCAAGTGCTAAATTTGTAACTGTTTTTATATATTCAAAAGCAGCTTTTCCGCCCATGGCTTGAACTTTTCCAATTTGTAGTAAATTTACATCCACGTTATTTAAATCAATTAAATCTAAAGTTCCATGTTCATATTTTCCGTCTTTTGGTTCTGCAACAACATTTATATTTATTGATATGCCGCAAAATTTCATAGCTTGTTCAATAGTGCTTTTGTCTCCTATTACTATAGGATTGCAATTTTCATAAATTTCTTTATAATTTAATGCTTTAACTACAATTTCAGGACCTATACCAGCAGGATCTCCTAATGGTATGCCTATTATTGGTTTATTCATTTATTTTTCTCCTTTTAATTCTTTTGTATGATATTCATTAGATAATTTAGTTAAAAGATAATTAACGCATTTTATTAATGCTTTTTCATCTCCAACAAGTCCACCTTTAGTTATAACAGGTGTGTTGTTGTATATTCCTTTTCTAAGTCTTCCATAAACAGCAAGTGGTAAAACTTCATCTTTAACTTCTATGCCAGCACATCCTAAAGCATTGCATACTGCTACAGTAACATCTCCACCTGATGTGTAAAGACCACCAATTTGTGATTTAGTTTTTTGTAGAAGAGTTGTTGTTATTTCTGCAAGACCATTATTAATTCTTTGAGAAACTTCATCTTCAGTTATATTTAAATCTTTAGCTATTAAAGATAAGTTTAATATTTCATTTTCATTTTTTGTTGTTATAACTCCGATTACTTCATAATCAGCCATGTCTTTAATAAGCTTATTTACAATTCTTTGTATTTCTTCTGTTTTTGAATTGTCATATATAAGTTTTTTAGCATCTACTTCAACTAATAAAGGAGAGTGTTCTAATCTTAATTCGTCCAATTGTTTTCTTGTTAAGTTAGACACGCTACCAACTGTAAGCATTACTTTTTGTCCAGGGCTTACAGATGGAACTTCAAGATATTCTTTTGCAACAGCTGCTGTAAATGGACCTGGGTCAACAGTTACAATATTAAGTTTAGAATTTTTAACAGCTTTTGCTATTCTTGTAATGTCTTCATCCGTTGTTGCATCAATAACGATAACTTTACATCCATTTTCAATTTCACTTAATAATGATTTTAATATTGTATCTTCACCTTTTAAAACTTTGTCAAGTTCAACAAATCCAACTTTTTTATTTATTTGTTGTTCAATAAGTGATACAACCCTTGACGTAAATACAGGTGTTTTTGGATCTTTTGTAACATCTGTTTTTTCAAGAGGAATTTGATTAACCATTAAAAATCCGCCTATGCAAACTCTACCCGATGATGGGAATGCAGGAACAACAATAGCATATGTTTCTTTATTTAAATTATCTAATACAGCAGAAATTTCAGGTCCGATATTACCTCTTAGAGTGCTATCAATTCTTTTAGAAAATAATGAAATATCATCTTCTTTAAAAAACTCAACAATATTTTTAACTTTTTCATATGCTTCATCACCGTGGATAGCTCTTGAATCAGTGCTAATTGATAAAATATTTAAATCTTTGCTTTCTTCTTTATCATATTTGCTTAAATTTAAAAATGTAGCTGCTTTAAAACCTTGTCTTGCAAGCAGAACTCCAGTTGCATTAGCTCCTGTTAAATCATCAGCAATAACTACTACTTTTGACATGTTTTCTCCTGTTAAATTAAAATTAAATTAATATTTTTATTTTTTATTTCTATAATAGTATTTTCATTTAAGCTATTATCAGTTACAATTTTTTCAAATTGGTTTAAATCACACACTTTAATGAAACTTTTTTTTCCAAATTTGCTGCTGTCAGCGACTAATATTTTATGTTCAGAACATTTTATCATTTGTTTTTTTATATCTGATTTTTGAAGGGATGGAGTTGTTACTCCATGCTCAACATCAATGGAGCTACTTCCTATAAAACAAATGTCTGCATTGATTCCTTTTAAGAAATCAACTGCATTTGAACCTAAACATGAACCCGTAGAATTTTGAACATTTCCACCAGTGCATAAAACATTAAAATCAGTTGTTGATGAAATATATACTGCGATTTTTAAATCAGTTGTAACTACAATTAAATTTTGTTTTTTTATAAGTAATTTTGCGATTTCCATATTAGTAGTACCAGCATCCAATATAATTACTTGTCCGTTTTGAACAAGTGATGCAGCATATTCAGCAATTCGTTTTTTTTCATCTATTTTACTGAGACTTTTATTTTCATATGGTATTTCTGCAATTAATTTTGATTTTAATACTGCTCCTCCAAAAGTTCGAGTAGCTATACCGTTATCTTCTAAGTATTGTAAATCTCGTCTTATAGTCATAGGAGCCACATTTAACAATTTAGAAAGTTCTTCTACAGTTGCAATTTCATGTTCTTCAAGATATTGAATAATCATTTGTCTTCTTTCAATTTGTAACATGTATATTCCTCCAATATGTATTTTATATATGTTCAGATGTGTTCGTAATTGTTTAAGTATGTTTATTATATCAATAAATTAAAATAATGCAATATAAATAAATATTTAACAATGATATTTTAAAAACCTCCAAACTGAAAATCAGCTTGGAGGCATTAATTTAACTTATTGGTTTTGTTTTTTCTAAATTAACTATAAATGGTTCTTTTTCTTTCATTAATATATGTCCTGATTCATATGGTTTTCCATCTAAAGTTATATAAACTTTATCTACACCATAATAATTTCCAAGTGTATTTGTTATGGATTGAAGTATCATAGCTTCAAATCCTGAACCAGCATTCATTTCTGATACAAATTCTTTAGAGAAGTCCACATAAACCATGTTTTCTTCATCATTTAAATATAAATTGTTTAACTTTGTATTTGTGCTTATAACTGTTGCTTGGTCTTCATTGTCCTTAACCATTTTTTCTATTACATCTTTTGCATCATCATTTGTTTTAAAAGAAATTTCCTTTGTAATATAATAATAAATATCTTCTTCTAAACTTGGAAAATAAACATTGACATTTTGTATAAGTGAAACGTCTTTTTCGATTGTTCTTAAATTAGAAGAAACTTCATAACCTTCACCTGTACTTATAGTTTTAATCAAACCTATATCTTTTGCATAATAATCTACATTTTTATAATTACTTGCTTCAGTTGTAACTTCTAATGTTTTGTATGTACCCATAGGCGTTGTTATTTCCATATCTACATTTGTAATTGTTCGTTTTGAACCATCTTTTAGAGTCCAAGTGTTTCCTTTTTCCAAAGGTTCTTTTAATATAATATTTCCGCCCTCATATTCTTTATCCAAAAAGTTTTCTCTAAAATATGTTTCGGGTCTTGAGAAAATTTCCATTAATTGACCATCTTTAATTTCTAAAACTTTTACTACTTCAGTTCCGCCATTGTTTGTTCTTGTTTGGATACGATTATCTTTAGAATAATCTGTGTACACTGTATAATATGCAAACTCATTGCCTTCGCCTTCATAGTCATATTTAGTGTTTTCAGTGTTTGGAAAATAATCATTGATTTTTAGAGCTTCTGGCTTATTATTGTTCTGGTTGCCATTATCATTAGTATCGCATGCTGACAACATAAACAATAAAAATGTAAATATTACTATTAGTATTTTTTTCATTTTACACCTCCTAATGTAATATTATTATACCCAAATACATATATTTTAATAACGTATTTATGTTATTTTGATATTTGTATTTAATAAGCTTAATTAAGTTTATAGTTTTCAGTAAAAATATCTTGACAAAATCATAAATTTAGTTTAATATTTCCATTAATATATATATTTGCAATGAAGAGGATTAGTAAATTAACATGGTCTAAAGAGAGAAAGCGTTGGTGAGAAGCTTTTGTCCCTCTGTATATTGAACCTACCTCAGAGCATTTGGCTTAAAAAACCAAACGGCAAAACCGTTATTTAAATGAGATGCTGCTTATGCAGCAATTAGAGTGGTACCGCGTATACACGCCTCTTTGTTATATACAAAGAGGCGTTTTTTTATTAAATTTAAATAGTATAATAAATTAAATATTTGCAGTGAAGAGAATTAGTAAATATACATGGTCTAAAGAGAGAAAGCGAAGGTGAGAAGCTTTTGTCCCTCTGTGTATTGAACCTATCTTAGAGCATTTGGCTTAAAAAACCAAACGGCAACAACCGTTATGAAATGAGATGCAGCATTTATATGTTGTAATTAGAGTGGTACCGCGGAATTTCGCCTCTTTGTAAATAATACAAGGATGCGAATTTTTTTTATTCTCATTAAAAAGAAAAAGGTTTATATAATATGTATTTATAATTTAAAAGTAAAAGATAATAATAACTTTAATTGGAGGATTGAAATGAATAGAAAAGTTGGATTTATAGGAATAGGTAATGTTGGTTATATGTTGTTGAATAAATTTTTAGAACATAAATTATTGGAAGAAAAAAATATTTACACATCAAACCGTGCTAAAGCGAACATAGACAAATTGCTTGAGAAATACCCAGATATCAATGTTTGTGAAGATAACATGGAAGTGGCTGCAAGCTGCAAAACAATATTTTTATGTGTAGAGCCTCTTAATTTACCAAATGTGCTTAAGGAAATTAAACCATTTTTACAAGAAGACACTTATTTGATGGTTTCAACAACTATGGTATTAAATGAAGATTTGTGTAAAATTCATAATGGAAGAATCACCGTATTTATGCCAACATTAATTTCAATGGTAAACATGGGAGTTACTTTAGCATATCACAATGATCACGTTATAGATGAAAATAAGTTTTTATTTGAATTATTGTTAGGAAAAATTAGTGAAGTAAATATTTTACATGAGGAAGACATTAGAGTTGCTCAAAATATGACAGCAAGTTTCCCAGGATTTTTTGCAGCCATTATGCAGGAATTTGTTACATCTGCAATTCAGCATTCTAAAAATGTTTCTTCTAAAGATCTCGAACACATGCTTTTAGTATCCTTAGAGGGTGCTGCAAGATTATTGCTTGAAAAGAATTTAAGCTTTGAAGATACAATTAGCAGAGTATCTACAAAGGGTGGTATAACACATGCTGGAGTTCAAGTATATAAAGAAAAACTTCCTGAAGTTTTTGATGCAGGATTGGATGCTACAATAAGCAGATATGATGTTATCGGTGAACTTGCTAAAAAACAAATAGAAGAATTAATATAAATGAACATTATAAAAGCAGCTATTAATTTAGCTGCTTAGCTTGTTGATTTATTGTCATCCTGAGTGATAACGAAGGATCTTGTTTTAATTATTTATAATTCTTCACTGCGTTTATAATGACACCTTAATGATTGTTATTATTTGATAGGTAGTATAACATAATTATCTGAATGTACTTTTTCTTCAGTTGTATATGAAACTTGATTAGAAAATAATGGTCCGTCAAATGCAAATGTGTGGTATTCACCGTTTTCGCCACATATATCAGCCCCACATTTTTCAATTTCATCAGCAAGTTCGCGAGTTAATATTTGTCCTAAAAATTTCTCATCCATACGTTTTGTATCCACAACTGTAATAATAGTTTTAAATCCTGCATCTATGAATTCATAAACTAATTTTTTTCTTGATTCTTGCCAAAGTGGGAAATAAGCTTCTATTCCTGCAGCTATGCATCTATCAGTACACCATTTCAAATGTTCTTCTAAATCTATATCACCAAAAACGCAAACTTCAGCTCCAGCTGCTTTTGCTTCTTTAAGTTTTTTTTCAAAATTTTGTGCATATTCTTCACCGGTAGTTTTAATTAAAAATATTGGAATATTGATTTCTTTTGAAATTTTGTCTAAAAGAGGCTGTGGGATTCCGTGAAACCATGACCTATCTTTATCTAAGTTATAAGTAGTTATAAGCTGTATTGGTTCCATACCCTTTGAAATGGCACGATATACGGCTAAAGTGCTGTCTTTTCCGCCACTATATGAAGCAATAAATTTTTTTCCTTTCATAATGCCTCCGATTATCTGTTACTTAATTTTGCGAAGCTTAACTTTTGGTATAATTGATGGCTCAACCTTATAGCTTTCCCATTTTCTTAATGAGTCCGTCATAAATGATACAACATCCATTCCATAAACTTGCTCTAATAGTTTTGATGATATAATATCATCTGCTTTTCCATATGCTTGAGTTTCGCCATCATTTAAAAACAAAATGTCATCTGCAAGTCTTACTGCAAGGTTAATGTCATGTAAAACTCCAATTACAGAATGTCCATCAACTTTTGACCACTCATTTAAATAATCTATGAGTTCTACTTGATGTTTTAAATCCAAATGATTTGTTGGTTCATCCAACAAAATAATTTTAGGGTCCTGTGCCAAAGTTCTTGCTAAATAAACTCTTTGGAGCTGACCTCCAGAAAGAGTATTTATTTGTTTGTATTTAAGCTTTGATAATCCTACTGCATCAATGCAATGTTCTGCAAATTCTCTATCTTCATGGGAAGGTCCACTAAATGCATTGTTTTTCATGTATATATAACGGCCTAAAAGAACAGCATCAAAAACAGTATAGGAAAAATATATAGAAGACATTTGGCTCATAACTGCAACTTTGCTGGCAATTTCATGTCTTTTCATACTATTAATATTGTTTCCGTCAATTGTGATACTTCCTTTACATGGTATTAAACCGGATATTGTTTTTATGAGAGTCGTCTTTCCGCATCCGTTTGGTCCTAAAATACATAGGTTTTCATTTTCTTTTACTGTTAAAGAAATGTTTGACAACACATCATTTCCATCATAACCAGCATATACATTTTTTAATGTTAGCATTATTTTTCCTTCCTTTTAGTGAAATAAACATAAACAAAGAATGGTGCACCTACTAAAGCAGTTATTGCTCCTACAGGAAGTTCTGAAGGAGAAACTATAGTTCGTGCTATTAAATCACATATTACCATAAAGGCTCCACCGAAAAACAAGGACATAGGAATCACTATTTTGTGTGATGAACCGAAAATTTTTCTTACAACATGGGGAGCAATTAAATCTATAAATCCGATTACACCTACAAATGAAATTGCACTGCCTGTTAGTGCAGCAGACAATCCTAAAAATATCCACTTAGCTTTTTGAACATCAACACCCATAGTAAATGCTTGATCCTCACCGAAAGTCATAATATCAAGTTCTCTTGAATATCTCATTAAAACAAGAACTCCTACTAAAACAATTGGCAATAATACAAAAACATTTGACCATTCTTTTAAAGCAAAGCTACCCATTTGCCAAAGTGTAAGCTGTTCTATGTTGTCCTTAGATACGGCTGTTAATAAAGTTAAAAATGCATTTATGAATAGGGAAAAAACCATGCCTACTAAAATTATCGTGTTATTTTCCATGTTTTTATCCATTCGAGAAGCAAATTTAACTGCTAAAATAACAGTTAGCATACCGCATAAAAGACCTACAGCAGGCAGGGTGAACATTCCTAAAAATGCAATTTGAAACCCTGTTACTATTATAAATCCAGCTCCTAAACATGCTCCTGAAGATACTCCAAGTGTAAAAGATGATGCTAAAGGATTTTTTAATACGGACTGCATAACGGAGCCGCTCACTGCAAGAGCTCCTCCTACAATGAATGCTAAGAGAGCTCTTGGGAGCCTAAGATTCCAAACAATTGATATGGATGTTTTTGAAATATTTTCTGATAATCGTATAGAAAAAAGTTTGTTTCCTATTATATTTATTATTTCAGCAGGATGAACATAAACACTTCCCATACCAACTCCAAAAATAAGAACAGCAAAACAAATTATTATTGATATAATTATTTTTGATTTAACGTTCATTTTAGTATTTATCTGGGTAAACTGCTTCTGCCATTTTTTCTAGTCCTTTAACAAAATTATGGTTTGGAACAGAAGTAATATTATTTTCTATAAAGTAAACTTCATTATTACTAACTGCAGTTACATTGTTCCATCCAGAACGAGCCTTTATTTCATCAACAGCATTTTCTATATAATCAACATTAGTTATTATAACATCTGGATTTGCTGCTATAACAGCTTCTTCAGAAACAGATATCCAGCTTTGTTGATCTGCAAGAATATTTTTAGCTCCAATTAGTTCAATCATTTCATTTAAGAATACTCCTGTTCCAAAACTATACATGCTTGGTGCAGCGGCTATTTCAAAATAAATTGATTTTTTATTTTCTATAGTATCGCCAATTGCTTTTATTTCAGCAACTTTTGCTTTTGCTTCATCAACTAAGGTTTGACCTTTATCCTTTGCTTGAAGTATTTCTGATATAAAAATTATATCTGCATAGATTTTTTCAATGCTATCACTTGATGGAATGTAAGCTACGCATATTCCCATGTCTTTTAGTGCTTTAAGTGGATCCACACCATCCTTTTGCATCATACCTGTTGCTAATAAAATGTCCGGTTCGAGTGCAGTTATTTTTTCTGCATCAGGAGCCATCATGTCTATATATTCAATTCCTTCAGGTAGACCTTCGATTCCTTCAGAATAAGTGTCAGCTGCAACTATTTTATCCCCATATCCTAAATCAACTAACATTTCAGTTATTGATGGAGCTAAAGAAATTATTTTATTAATTTCAGTTGGAACTGTAATATTATTGCCTGCCATGTCTTTAGTAGGTAATTGTATTTCAGTTGTTTCAGTTTGTTGTTGTTCCTGTTGCTTTGGTTGTTCTGTTGAACAAGCTGTAAGTGTAAAAATCATAATTGCTATTAATATAGCTGCGATAAACTTTTTCATTATTGTTTTCCTCCAAATTTGTTTTAAACATCTTTATATTAAACTTTAATGCCATATGTAATAAAAATTGTTTATATGCATAAAAAAACGCCTCGGATATATCCGAAACGTAAATTGCCTCTATCAATTTTTAAATTGTAGCCATGCTTATATGCATGGTTAATGTACTATCGCTTATATCTCTGTAAAGCATAGTATTTGCGGCATTTACGCAAATAATATTGGCAGGTTTTCCGACTAAGAGATCATCACAAATTTTCAACCTTCCCAGAATATCCAGTGGTTTGCTTAAAGCTCGAAAATAGTTCTCTCATCACGGCAGCAGGACTGTTTAGGATTTTAACCTAATTCCCATTTATTGCAAAATTGCAACCAATACCGAAGATATTTAATTAATGTAAGTATAGTACACCTTGTATTTAAAGTCAAGGCGATTATTTTGTTATTTTATTAGTATGTTATTAAAAATATTACTTAGAAAAATCAAAAAAGTGTAATACTATTAAAATTATTTTCAAGTTAAAAGTATATAATTACTTATTACAAATTATTAAAATTGTGTTTTTGAATAAGACAAAAATTAGCTGCTTAACCACAAAAAAATACCTTTGTTAAAGGGTAAAAATTTGCTATAATTAGAAATACGTTTCCATAAATAAAAACATAAACATTAACATAAGCATGTAATTATTAATTAATACTATTTTTAAGGAGGATTTCTGAATGGAAGAGTCTATGAAGATAAATAAGTATATTGATATTGACATATTGCAGAGGATACTGGTAAATATGTCAAAAGCAACAGGTATTGCTTTTGTAGTGGTAGATTTAAAAGGAAACCCGGTTACTGAACCTGTAGGATTTACAAAGTTTTGTAATTATTTGAGAAAAATTGATGAATATAAAGAAATATGTTATCAATGTGATGCTCATGGCGGACTACATGCTAATATAAAGGGAGAGCCATATATATATAAATGTCATTCTGGTTTAGTTGATTTTGCTGTTCCAATCATGGTTAATGGCAATTATTTAGGTGCAATACTGTCTGGTCAAGTAAAAGTGGAAAATGAGAATACAAAAAAACTGACATCTATAATAAATAGTAATGTCAGCTTAGAAATAGAAAAAAATGAAGAATTAAAAAATGCTTATGATGAAATAAATGAAATTCCTTATAGTAAAATAGAAGCAACTGCAATTACAATACATGAAATAGCTAATTATATAGTTGAAAAAGCATATGTAAACTCAGTTAAAAAAGAATTAAATGAAAACCAATTAAGACTTTTAAAAGAAGAAAAAATTAGGAATGAGCTTGAAAAGTCTTTAAAGGATGCGGAGTTACAGGCATTATATTATCAAATAAATCCTCATTTTCTTTTTAATGCTCTTAATACAATATGTAGGCTTGCTTATTTAGAAAAAGCAGTAAGAACTGAAGATATAGCTTTTGCATTTTCTGATATGATGAAATATGTTTTAAATAAAAATCATGCTGAACTTGTTACTATAAAAGATGAATTGGAACACTGTAATAATTATTTGAAAATACAAAAATTACGAATGGGTGATAGGTTAAATTATAACATTAATTGTTCAGAAAGATATAATGATGTAATTTGTCCTTTTATGATACTGCAGCCTATGATAGAGAATATTATAAAATACGTTGCAGAAGTAAAAGTAGAAGGTGCTAATATAGATATAAATGCGTACGATGATGGTAAAAATTTAATATTAGATATAAAAGATGACGGAGATGGAATACCAAAGGAAAAAATTGAAAAATTATTAAATATTAATGAAAATCACAAATTGAAAGAAGAATCTATAGGAATAAATAATGTTAACAAAAGATTGATATATTTAATTGGAGAAAATTACGGATTGGAAATTCAAAGCAGCAATAAACCTAAGGAAGGAACTTTGGTAAGAATTAAATTAAACCTAAATTTGAACAGAAAAATAGATTAATATTTAAATAATTTATTGAATATTGTTAATAGAGGAAGTGAACTAATGTGCAAAATATTATTAGTTGAAGATGAAGAAATAGAAATAATGGCATTAAAAGATATATTGCTTAATAATATGAACAATATTGAAATTGTAGGAACAGCTACTAACGGGTATGAAGCTATAAACATTTTGGAAAGAAATCAAATTGATTTAGTTTTTATAGATATAAACATACCTGGAATTACTGGCTTAGAGGTTATAAAGTATATTAAAAATAATTATCCTAAAATAATTGTTATTGTTATGACGGCATATAACACTTTTAAGGTTGAGCATGCAGTTTTAAAATTAAAAGTAGATGATTATTTAATAAAACCAGTTAAACCTTCATTAATAATAGAAACATTGAAGCAATATTTTTATAATAAGGAAGAAGATTATAATTACAGTTTTTTTAAGTTATGTATTAAGGAATTAAGAAATGAAATGATTGAACAGCACTCATATAGTAATTCAGTTAGTATTATAAAAAAATTAATATTTGAAATTTATGAAAATACATCCTTCAATAATAATATTTCAAAATATATTATAGATTTTGCAGATGAGATAATAAATATTTGTATTGATTTGAAACTAAAATCCATAAAAGACTTTAAAATCAAATTAGATAAAATTACAAACATACGTATCCAAAAATATGCCAAGTATGAAATGTATAGCAATTTTGTTGGTGTTATTGATATTATATTTGATGAGATAATAGAATTTGAAAACAGTAATAATAACAGCGAAATGGACATTAATAAGGTACTGAATTATATCGACAGAAATATTAAAAAAGGAATTTCTTTAGACGAAATAGCTGAATATTCTAATTTAAGCATATATTATATGAGTAAGCTATTTAAGAAAGAGAAAAATATTAATTTCATTAATTATATTATTGATAAGAAAATGGAGTTAGCCAAGGAAATTCTTGTTAATACAAATAATCCTATTATAAATATAGCAATTGAATTATCATATGAAGAAGCAAATTATTTCAGCAAAGTATTTAAAAAGAATGTTGGAATGACGCCTACTGAATATAGAGAAAAGTATTCAAAAATATTGATTTCAAAAATTTAATACATAATTATATATTATGTTAATTAGAAACCTAAATCAAAAATAACAGTGAAGATTTATTGTCACTGTTATTTTTTCGTTCTTAAACATAATTATCAATCGTGAAGAATTTATATATGACGAACAGAAATTACGATTATTAAAAATTAGCAGAGTAATTTTTAGCAATGGTTATATTAAATTATTGTCATTTGATTTTAAGAAATTTGCATCAACAGGACAAGTTTTTTATTCCAATAATATTGTACAATAACCATGCAACAAAGAGATTTAATAAAGTTACTAAAAAAAATGGAGGATCAAAATGCAAAAAGAAGCTTTAGGAATGGTTGAAACCAAAGGT
>DIVM01000071.1 GCA_002435835.1 Firmicutes bacterium UBA6132 | reverse complement strand
TAGCTTATTCTTTTTAAGCGACCACATTTCAGTATTCCAACAACCTTTACACCTAATTTTGCATCCCTGTACCCAAATAACCGTTCTTTTACCGGGTCCATAGATTTCACTAACCAATTCAATACTATTTATATTAAGCATCAATCATATACTCTTCTCACTAAAACTAACCGAATGCTGTCGGCATCATTACTCTCTTTTATGCTATAACCCATTCTTTTTGCTTTTTCACAAATTGCTTGCTTTTGAGTTTCAATATATCTTTTTCTTTCTTCTTCCAGACGCCTCTTTTCCTCTTCAGCGGTTTTTAGAAGTTTTTGATTGTAAAAATATTGATATTTTTCAATTAACTCGGGTTTAATTGTATTAATGAGAAAATCTTCACCAATAATATTGAATTGATTATTCTTTCTTTCAATAGATATTCTATGATAATGGGTAATAATTATCTTATTTTCATCAATTACTTGATAGGACAGTTTCATTTTTTCTAAAGCCTGTACTAAACAATCATAATCTAGAATGGGTAATTTTACAGTTATCCTACAACTCATACCTTACTTCCTTTTTTAATTGTTACTGTTTTTTCTTCACAATTAGTATAAAATTCACTTGTCTTTTCTAATTTTTCAATTTCCATTAATCCTTTTAGAATTTCCTGAATCTCATCGACACAAGAGGAGCCAGAGAAACCCTTTGTCTCCATTTTTATTTTTCCTTCTCGGTCAATGTCAACAATAACTTTAAATTCTTTCATACTAACCCCTTTCACATACTATTTTAGCGTTAAGTCTTTTAGCTTCAATTCTTGCTTGTTCAAGCTGTTCCCAATACTCAATTGCTAGATAACGGCTATTCTTTTGAGTATATAGTTTTCCTACCAAAGGGATGTCTTCTTGTGGAACTTCCTCAAATTTGGTTATTTCAATTAAATTTTCTTTTGTTTTATTCTCTTTTTGTTTTTTCTTTTTTTTAGACGCCACTTCTTCAAAACTTGTATCTACTTTGTAATCGTTTTCTTTAAAAATGAACTCGCTGAATTTATTGTCAAAATCTAGCTTTTCTTTTTTATACTTACTCTCTGAATTCATAAAAATAGTTTTTAAATCAAAAAACTGTTTTTCTTTTTGTGAAAAATCCAACATTTTTTCTTGTAGTTTTTCATTGTCTACTTTAATAAGATATAAAACATTTAATATCTCACAAATTTCATTGTTATTGACACAGTCTAAAAAATTATTAAAGAAGTAATTATAATAGCTTTTAAAAATGCTCCCTTCTACTGGTTGTAGGTTTGCCAGGTCCTCCTCAACTTTGTTTTTATTCTCCGATAATTCAACTAAAGACCTTGAGATCTCTTTCGTTCCATTTTCTAAGTCTTTATGCTTTTTATTATTTCGTTCTTTTTTTATATAATTGTTGATATTACTAAGTATACTTTCATACTTACCCAATGTTTTTTTATAATCTGACTTGGATTCTATTTTTTTTCTCTCTTCGCTAATCTTGGTTTCCAATTGACTAATACTCTTTTTAGCCACTTCTAATTCTTGATGGATTTCACTTTCATTGTATTTCTTCTCATTTTCAATATATTTTTTGTGGTAATTTTCAAGATCTTGTTCTCTAAAGTTTTTTTGCTTTTCCCATTCTTTATACTGTTGATTTTGCTTTAGAGTTTTGTCAATATCTAACATATCATTTTTGATATTATTATATATATTATTTAATATTTTTATTAGTTCTTCAGTTTTATTTATATTTAGATTTGGGCTTTCAAGCGATAGTTTTGCATTTTTGAGATCTTTACTCATTTTTCCATAACTAATGCTTTTTCCTGTAAATATGCTTTTAAACATATTGACTATATTTGCTTCGTTACTATCTCTTTTTTGCTTACTTTCTTCTAATTTTTTATTAAGAGAATCAATGTTTCTACTTAGCTTTTCTTTTACAGCCCCCCATTGACTATACAAAATATCTTCTCTGGCGCTTTCTTCTCTTTGTTTTGGCTTTAGAATGATATTAAAACTTATATTTTTACTTATCTCCGGATTAGAATAGCCTTTTAATTTTATATAGTTTTCATCAAATGCTTGATCCTTTAGATCTTCTAGATTTTCAAGTTCAACTTCTTCAGAACAGACTGTATTATCAATTATTTTAATTTCTTTATTTGAATTCCCCGCAAGTTGCATCATTATCACATCTGACTCCAAATCACCTAGTGTTGAGAAATCATTAAATCTCCATAAAAAATCTATGTAATTATTTATTTCTACTTGAAAATTCTCTGTATAGACACCGCAACTACATTGATTTGCGTTGCTTTTTAAGGCCGATTCCATATTAGTCATAAGAAAATATAAATGTTTTTTATCCACATTAATATACTGAACTTTACAGTCTTCAATCGCAACCAAATTTATATTCGTATTCTTAAAATATTCAAGAAGTTCTTTATTTTTGGTGTCATTTTTGAAATAAAGAATAATATTAACATTATTATTAGATTTTTGAATCAATTCATCAAATAATTCTGTTGAATATCCATAATAATCAGATACTATTTCAATATCCGTTTTCGCTGATTCCATTAAATTGAATATTTTATCTTTATCATTTTTAATTCTACTATTGGAATAAAAAAAGTGTTTAGGTGCCAAAAGAGGAAAAATATCAATTGGCTCACGGGAAGCCTTTTGTATCATTTTACTATCAATTAATTCATGAGTAGAATTGTGCCAAAAATTATAACAAAAAAATTGAAAGGACTCATCAATAATATTATTTGGATATTTAATTAATACCCCTTTATTCTTTGCAATATAAATAGATGCTTTAGTTTTTTTAGGATCACTTATAATCATTGTGCCTGATATGTCTTCACATATTCGAATGTGGGAATAACCAGCAATAGATAAATTATAAGATTCATAAAAATTTTTGGTTAAAATATAAACTCTTACATTTTGTTGAAACATAGCTTTAATTTTTTCCAGTACAGATGATGGTAACTCCTCATCAATCATTATACAAACGAAACTTTTAGTAGTGTTTAGTATTTCATCAACAGTTATTTCATCGTAGATGTTTTTTTCCGAGATAGCGATTTTTTCAAAAAAATCATTTAATTGACGATCAAGATAGTTATAATTTCTATTTAAATGTACGTTTTGAATTTTATTATTCATTTTTCACCTAATTAACTTTCTTCAATTATAGAAATTAATTTCTCGGGAAACTCAGATTGATTCAATTTTAAAAAGGAAATTTCCTGCCAAGTCCCGGGTGTATTAATATCCCATGATTTAATATCATTCGATTCAAATCTGCATTGATCTAGTTCTCCTGTCATTTTATAAAAAAACCATTGCCCTTTTGTCATAAAAGCAAAATGGCGATCATGTGTCCATTGATCGTTAACTTTAATTATAATGCCATTATTTTTTAATTCAACATTGTTTTTTGAAACAAGAATGATCTTTTCTGCGCCTAAACTTTTAAATGATTCAGCAAAAAGTTCAAATTTTGCAATTTGACTTCTTAAATCCAAGTATTTACTAAAAAAAACCATTTTCTCTGGAGTATAACCCCCAACGATTTTTGTTACCACTTCATAAATCGAATGATCTTCGTTATTAATATTCCAAATGTCAAGTGCGTAATTTTCTTCTTTTAGTGACAGATCTATTGCAGATTGAACATGCCAAAATCCCACAAAGTTTTTATCCTCAATAAAATTTGTTAAAATTGTTTCACTGTCAATTTTTTGAAGAGTTTTTTTAAATTTTTTGAATTGTTCATAATCCATTAATTGGTTTCGCATATAAAATAATTCATTCTTACTGATAAAATTAATTGAAATATTATTCTCAAGAATTTCCAAGAACCAATTATAAAAGTTTTCAGTATTAGTGGTTAAAGGAATATCATTAATTATGATCTCTTCATATTCTCCAAACTCTTCGATTACCACATCTTTATATTCTACTTTAGAAACAAAATTGAATAATTCTGTATTATTTAAAAGATGAATATCACGTACACTAAATTTTTCTTCGACTCTTTCCCAAACAAGATTTTCATTTCTATCTGTAATGAACTTAACAATAGAATCAATGGGATTGGGTAAATTACTAATTAGTAATTTTTTTTCTCTATGGATTAAGGATAAGTTGTTTATGAAAACTTCCGAAGTATAATTTAGATTTGAATCTATTCGCCAAGATATAAATGCTGGCCCAAAGTCATCAGAAAAAATGCAAGGAAATTTCATGTTATTTGATCCACTGTAGATTTTAGCTAATTTAAAAATTTGGTCATCTTTGATATTTAAATATTCTTTTTGGTCAAACTTAAGTTCATCATACTCACTTAATTCATCTTCATTGATGCTTGGAGAACTATCGACTCTCTCAAATGTTAAAAGTATATTTCCTAATACACTATCTTCAAAATATAAAAACTTATATTTACCTCGCTCGGAAATTAAAAATTGGTCTTTAAGGATAGCATCTTGAGCATAAGGGGTTAATGAATTACTGGACGTAAGTAGTTTTAACTTTCTCAAATATTCTAAAATACTTTCAATTATTTTTTGTGAATTTGCAATACTCTGAAGATTTAAGAATTCGAAAAGACTATCAGTATTTGAGTCGTTATCCTTAATGAATTTTAATATAGCAATAATATTTTTACTTATGCTTTGATTTACTTTAACATCAGCAATTACTTGCATTGTTTTTATTTTAATAATTTTTTTTAGTTCTATTTTCATACTTATCCTCATCAAATAATACTGATTGTTCTGCCAATTGATTTAATTCAAAACTTTGTCTATTATTCTTAAAAAATTGGTGATCGCCTATGATTACTCTAAGAAATCTCGCTCTAGTCATAGCTACATTCAATCTGTTTGGCGAATCTAAAAAGCCTATTTTTTTATTTTGCACCATGGAAATTAATGTAATGTCTACTTCTCGTCCTTGAAACTTATCAACAGTATGTAAATATATGTCAACATCATCTTTGAAAAAAGTACTGGTGCGATAACTACAATTTGGAAATTTTTGTAATTCTGTTCTTATTTCTTTTTCTTGCCCCCGATAAAAAGTGAGACATGCAATGGAGTAAGGCTCTTTATTTTTTTTAGGATTTTCTTTTGCCCATTGAATAAAAGTATTCAATTCATTCATCATTACTCGTATTTCATCTGGATTGTGTTTACGAGATAATCTTCCGGTTCTTACATCTATCCACATGTTTCTTGCTTTGAATCTAGAGTAGTTCCATTCTCGGTTGAGCGTTTTAGAATCTACTAACGCTTGGTTGTCATAAAATAAGCTTCTAGAGTACTTTGAGATGTCTGGATGCATTCGGTGTTGATATTCAAGTCGTTCAAACCTTTGTATAAATTTTTCTGTTGGAAACCCCGAATTCAACACATTATCATAAATATCTCGTTGCTCTTTTCCAATGCCTTTTTGCAGTATTTCTAGAATTGAAGGCAATGCTATTCTATACATTGTTTTATAAAAACTTAAAATTGTCTCTTTGTTTTTCTCTGGCAATAAATAATGAATATCATCCTTATATTTATTATCTTTTGAAGCATACCTTGATTCAAAATTTCGAGTCATTCGCCAAACTATTTCTCTGCCCCAAGTACTTTCTAGAAATTCTTCATTAGCCTTATTATTTGCTTCATGTTCTTCCTTATTGTAAAAGTGATTGGTTTTAAATAAATTGTATTTTAAATCAAACCCTTTAATATTTGTGTATATGAATAGATGAGAGGGTATAAACTCTTTAACTTGCTCATATTGGCTACTTCTAACAAATAATATGTCTATTCCTAATAAATAAAAAGAGTTCCTTTTCATGCCAATGCAATCATCAATAGATAAACAATAGAATTCATTATTTGATTGGTTTTTTTCAAGGAAAATAAAAGTGTTTTTAAAATCACATTTTTCTTTATTATTTACTCTTAAATTTACTTCTTCTTTCAGGCTTTCATAATCTGCATCAGTTAGAACTAGACAGCATTTTTTTTGGTCCCTGTAGGATGGTTTTAAATACTGATTAATGATTAAATTAGCATTACCGTTATTTAAGCCAATTTTCATATTGAAATTATCAATTAGGTTTTTTTGATCAGTGTAAGGGGACAGTTGTTTTATATCTCCAACGAGAATCCATTTCTTTGCTCTCAAAGCTGGAACGAGGAATTCCTGAAAAGTTGTTT
>DIVM01000287.1 GCA_002435835.1 Firmicutes bacterium UBA6132 | reverse complement strand
TGCTGCATTTTGAAGAGCTGATCTTGTAACTTTAGTTGGGTCAACTATACCAGCTTCAATCATATTTACATATTTCTCATTTAAAGCATCAAAACCGATACCTTTATCAGAATTTTTAATTTTTTCAACGATTACAGATCCTTCTAATCCTGCATTAGCTGCAATTTGTCTTACTGGTTCTTCTAATGCTTTTTCAATTATTTTAGCACCAGTTTTTGCATCACCAGTTAAAGTTTCTGCTACTTTAGCTACAACTTTAGTAGTAGATAATAATGCAACTCCACCACCTGATACTAAACCTTCTTCAACAGCTGCTCTTGTAGCATTTAAAGCATCTTCAATTCTTAATTTTTTATCTTTCATTTCAGTTTCAGTAGCTGCACCAACATTGATTACTGCTACTCCACCTGTTAATTTTGCTAATCTTTCTTGCAATTTTTCTTTATCGAAATCTGAAGTTGATTCTTCCCATTGAGCTTTTAATTGTCTTACTCTGTCAGATATAGCTTGAGAATCTCCAGCACCATTAACTATAATTGTATTTTCTTTATCTATTTTAACTGTTCCTGCATTACCAAGCATTTCTAATGTTGCATCTTTTAAATCATATCCTAATTCTTCAGTAATAACTTCTCCGCCTGTTAATATAGCTATGTCTCTTAACATTTCTTTTCTTCTGTCGCCGAATCCTGGAGCTTTTACTGCTACACAGTTAAATGTTCCTCTTAATTTATTAAGAACTAATGTTGCTAAAGCTTCACCATCAACATCTTCAGCTATAATTACTAAAGCTCTTCCTGATTGAACTACTTGTTCAAGAACTGGTAATACTTCTTGTATATTAGAGATTTTTTTATCTGTTATTAATATGTATGGATTGTCTAAAACTGCTTCCATTTTTTCTGTGTTAGTTACCATATAAGCTGATAAATATCCTCTGTCAAATTGCATACCTTCAACTACAGTAAGTTCAGTTCCCATAGTTTTAGATTCTTCAACAGTTATAACGCCATCTTTGCCAACCTTATCCATTGCATCAGCAATTAATTGACCAATAGATTCATCTCCTGCTGAAATAGAAGCAATTTGAGCTATTTCTTCTGAAGTTTCAACTTTTTTAGTTTGATCTTTTAATTCTTCTACTGCTGCTTCTACTGCTGCTTGAATACCTCTTTTAAGAATCATTGGATTAGCGCCAGCTGCTACGTTTTTTAAACCTTCTCTAATTATTGCTTGAGCTAATAAAGTTGCTGTAGTAGTACCATCTCCAGCTACATCATTTGTTTTAGTAGCAACTTCTTTTACTAATTGAGCTCCCATGTTTTCAAAAGGGTCAGATAGCTCAATTTCTCTTGCTATTGTAACACCATCATTAGTGATTACTGGTGAACCAAATGATTTTTGTAATACTACGTTTCTTCCTTTAGGTCCTAATGTAACTTTAACTGTATCTGCTAATGCATTAACGCCTCTTTCCATTGCGCGGCGTGCATCTTCATCAAATCTAATTATTTTTGCCATTTTTATACCTCTCTATTTTTATTATTTATTATTCAATAACTGCTAAAACATCAGATAATTTTATAATGATTAATTCTTCACCATCAACTTTAACTTCTGTACCTGCAAATTTAGAGAATATAACTTTATCTCCAACTTTTATTTCATCTTTTTTCTTTTCATCTCCAGTTATTCCTGCACCAACTGCAAGAACTTCTGCTACTTGTGGTTTTTCTTGAGCAGAACCTGGTAAAACTAAACCGCTTTTAGTTTTTTCTTCTGCTTCAACCATTTTAATTACTACTCTTTCGCCTAGTGGTTTTACTGACATTTTAATTCCTCCCGTTTTATTTAATATTATATATATTTTAAGTTATTTGTTAGCACTCAACTCGATAGAGTGCTAACACTCATTGATAATATGATACTCAATTGTTTGTTCAATTTCAAGTGTCATTTTCGAAAATAATTGGATATTTTTAGATAATATTAGGAAATTTTGTTCTAAATCATTTGTTTGCTTTTATTTAATCATTATTTCTTCATTTTACTTTAAATTAGTTTAATTTTACTCTAATAAATTATTTTAATTTTAATAAGTATTAACTAAATTATTTTTTAAATATTATATATATTAAAAACAAACAAATTTTGACAAAAATGTTGATTTATTTTTCTGTATAATATAGTATAATAGATTGCTAAGTAATTTACATATATAATAATTAGGAGGAGTTAAAATGGCTCTTGTAACATCTAAAGAAATGTTTAGAAAAGCTTATGAAGGAAATTATGCTGTCGGTGCCTTTAATGTAAACAATATGGAAATAATCCAAGGAATTGTTGATGCAGCTAAAGAAGAAAATGCACCTTTAATATTACAGGTATCCGCTGGAGCGAGAAAATATGCAAACCCAATTTATTTAAGAAAACTTGTAGAAGCAGCAGTAGAAGAATCAGGTCTTGACATAGTACTTCACCTTGACCACGGCGATGATTTTGAAATTTGTAAATCCTGCATAGATGGTGGTTTTACATCAGTTATGATAGATGGATCAAAATATCCTTTTGAAGAAAATATAGCTATAACTAAAAAGGTTGTTGAATATGCGCACTCTAAGGGAGTTGTTGTTGAAGCAGAACTTGGTAAATTGGCAGGAGTTGAAGATGCTGTAAAAGTTAGCGCAAAAGACGCTACATATACAGATCCTGATCAAGCAGCTGAATTTGTACAAAGAACTGGCGTTGATTCATTGGCTATAGCTATAGGAACAAGCCACGGAGCATATAAATTTAAAGGAGACCCAAGTCTTGATTTTGAAAGGCTAGAAACAATTTGCAAATTGTTACCTAACTTCCCACTTGTACTTCACGGTTCTTCTTCAGTTCCAAAAGAATTTGTTGATTTATGCAACAAATATGGCGGAGCAATTCCGGGGGCTACAGGTGTTCCTGAAGAAATGTTGTTAAGAGCATCTAAAATGGGTGTTTGTAAAATAAACATAGATACTGATTTAAGACTTGCTATGACAGCATGCATAAGGCAAATTCTTGCTGAAAATCCTACTGAATTTGATCCAAGAAAATATTTAGGACCAGGAAAAGATGCAATTAAAAAAATGGTTGCACATAAAATGAGAAATGTATTAGGTTGCAGCAATAGAAGATAATTAAAATTAATTATTTATTAAAACGAGGAGCTAATTTAAGTATCGCTTTAAAGCGATATCAAATTGCTCCTCATTTTTACATATTAATTATTTACTTCTTCTTTTAATAATTTAATATTTCTAAAATATAATATCAAATCAGCTGATACCATTACTAAGTTTAAGAAATATAAATAAATTACCCAGTCATAATTATATAATATTTTATTTAAAATTCCACTGATGTAACCAAAAATAATTATTCCTAAAAAATATGGGCTTTTTCCTGCCACAGATTTTGATGTGTAAGATTTATAAATGGAAAAAGGCCACGCAGCTCCAAAACAAATAAGCATTAACATTTCAAATATACTCATAATTCCCTCCAATATGTAAGCAATAAAATAAAACTACTAAATTATTATATAGCAATTAAATAATTTTATCAACCTACAATAATATTTAATTAAAGAGGAACTTTTATTTTTTATCACTAAATAACTAACTCATCATTAAATTCATCTTCCCATAAAACTACTTCATTTTTAGCTAATGAATTTTGTATATCTATAATTCTTTGGTTTGATGACCCTTTAAACTTCAAATTATTTTCAAAATGATTTTTATCAAACTTTCCATCCACTAAAACATCGCAGTATTTAAGAAGGTTAAAATAATTTTCATTGTTTATTATTTCTTCGTAAATGTGGCCAGAAAAAATCCAAATTGTTTTATTTGTATTCTTTTTAATTTTTTTAGCCAATAAAGTTAAGGTTGCAGCTTGCATCATAGGCTCTCCGCCTATGAATGTTATGTTAGTAAAATATTTTATAATTTTATCATATGATTCATCAACACTCATGATTTTTCCAGATTTTATATCCCATATATCTTTATTGTGGCAATCTTCACAACAAATATCACAACCGCTTAAATAAAGAGAAGTTCTAAATCCTTCACCATCTACAATTGTATTTTTAACTATATTCGCAACATATAAAATATTATCCATTAATTATGAGTCACCCTATCTTTTAATTCTGCTTTTTTAGCATCATTCCAACTATCAACGCCACCAACTAAATATCCAGTTATTCTTTGAATTGTATCAATGTTGTTGCTGCCACATTCAGGACATGTTGTTAAATTTTCTGATGCATCTTCGTATCCACAATCTTTACATCTGTTTCTTGTATGATTTACAGATCCATAACCTATATTGTACTTGTCCATTAAATCAACAGTTTGCATTACCACTAATGGATTATGTGTAGCATCTCCATCAAGTTCTACATAAAAAATGTGGCCACCTTTTTCAAATTCATGATATGGAGCTTCTACTCTTGCTTTATGTTCTATAGAACATTTATACCAAACAGGTAAATGAGTGCTGTTTGTATAATATTCTTTATCGGTTATATTTGGAATTACGCCAAATTGTTTTTTATCTCTTTTAATAAATCTACCGCTTAATCCCTCTGCAGGAGTTGCTAATAAGCTGTAATTTAAATCATAATACTCTGCTTTTTCTTTTATTTTAGTATCCATGAACTTAATTATTTCAAGACCAAACTCTTGAGATTTTTCATTTTCTCCATGATGTTGACCTGTAAGTGAAATTAATGCTTCTGCTAATCCTATAAATCCAATTCCTAATGTTCCGTGTTTTAAAACAGATTCTACACTATCATTAGGCCCAAGATTTTCGCTTCCTATCCACATGCCGGACATAAGCATTGGAAACTGCTTTTTAATTGCAGTACATTGAAACACATATCTATCATATAATTGTTCAGCTGCAGCATCAATACATTTTTGTAATTTTTTGAAAAATTCTCTTTTCTTTTCAGATTCATCTTCTGTATTTCTTAATTCTAATGCTAATTTTACTATATTAATTGTAGTAAAAGATAAATTCCCTCTACCTATGGAAGATTTATCACCATGTCTGTTTTCGAAAACTCTTGTTCTACAACCCATTGTAGCAACTTCTTTTTCAAATCTTTTTGGATCATTTTCATTCCATTCATCATGTTGATTAAATGTTGCATCAAGATTTAAAAAGTTAGGAAAAAATCTTTTTGTTGTTACTTTACAAGCTAATTTATATAAATCATAATTTTTATCTTCAGGTAAATAATTTACACCTGTTTTTTTCTTCCAAATTTGAATTGGAAATATTGGTGTTTCAGAATTTCCAACACCACTATAAGTAGATTTCAATATTTCTCTCATTATGCATCTACCTTCAGAGCTTGTGTCAGTACCATAATTTATGGAACTAAATACAACTTGGTTACCCACAGTTATTACCTCAAGGCTTTTTATCCTTGACTCTAGAGGTTTCCCTCATTTGACAGTTAGTTGTATCACTGTCTTATCGGCTGGTCAATTCCATCCTAGCTTAGCATATATTTTCATCCTCGACATTACGTTAGGCTATTGATTTATAATCATATAGGTTAGTTCTTGTAACTAACATGGGGAACACTCTTGGAAGGATTATATTCTAATTAAAATAATTAGTTTCACCTTCTATGCGTTACGGTACGAAAGCCTTTTAAAGCAATAAAGCATGTCCATACTTTATTATTTATTATTCGTTACCTCGGTGTTGGCATACACTGTATCAAATATAATTTTCTTTCGTTTCAAATAAATTGTTGCATCATTATATAAATAATTATAAATTTTCTTAGCGCTTATTTTAGAGCTATGTGTAAAAAATGGTACTTTATCTCCATAGCACCCAACCTTAACTTTAGTTAAATTTAATTTATATCTAAGATATTCTTCTATGTTTTCCATAGCTATTATATTTCCGCAAAACCCTATTGTAAGACTATACTCTCTTTTATAAACCCAACCATCACCATCAAAAACACCTCTAATAAAATGACTCATATAAGGTTCTTCTAATATTACTAAGCTATCACTTATATGGGACTTATTAGGTACAATTTTAAACTTAGATAAATCATCAATTAATTGAGCTGAATGAACTCCAAATCTACAACAATTTTTCTTAGTATCACTTATTTTATTGTCACTATTAAGCTCTACTTTAAACTTTTCCAATATATACTTATCTGCTCTTTTTAATTCAATTCTTAACTGTGGTTGGCTTTTTTCTCTAATTTCTATTGTTCCATCAGCATATAAAATACCTAAAAAATAGGCTTTCAATTCTGAATTTATATTATTAAAGTAGTTATGTTTTAAATTAGGGTTTTTATTTCCGGCTTTACTTCTTATTGTATAACCATGTTTACGAATTATATTATATATAGAATGAACGCTCTTATAATTTGTTAATGGTAATATTTCATAAGCACTATTACCACTTTTATATAATTCAACTATTTGATCTTCAAAAATCATATTATCACCCCATTAGTAATATCAATTTATCACTACATATAGGGTATGTCAAGTGTTTAGCTTCCTCCGATTTTGCTCCCTTTTTCATCAAGCATTTCTGCATGAAGGAGGCAGTTATTGTTTACCTCGTGAATGAATAGTATTCATGTTATGGATAAATGCTTCCATGGATTGATGTACGCGTTTTACAGTGCAATTTATAGCTTGCTGTGTGTATCTTTTATTGCCTGATAAATCACTTAAAGGCTTATCTATATAATCAGCAATTTCTGCTTTATAAAGTTCTTTTAAATCCAATCCTATTAAATCTTCTATTTTTTTAACTTCTTCAATATAAGTAAGTCTAACGTATGGAGCTAAATAAAAATCAAATGCTGGTATGGATTGTCCACCGTGCATTTCATTTTGTATTTGTTCCATTGAAATACATCCTATAATAGAAGCTGTTTCTATTCTTTTAGCAGGTCTACTTGAACCGTGTCCTGCTCTAAATCCATTGTTTAATATATAATCAAGTGGATGCTGTATACATGTAAGAGATTTTGTTGGATAATAATCTTTATCATGAACATGTATATAATTGTTGTCCACATAATATTTTGATTGTTCTGATAACAAACAGTCATCAACAAATGGCTTTGATGATTCGCTGGCAAATTTCATCATCATTCCTGCAGGAGTATCTGCATTCATGTTTGCATTTTCTCTTGTAACATCATTTGGAACAGCATTTACTATATCCATGTAAATGTCATATTGTTTTCGTCCCCTTGCCATGTTTCTTTTATTTCTGTAAATAATATATTCTTTTGCAACATCTTTTCTTTTACTTGACATTAATTTTTTTTCAACTAAATCTTGTATTTGTTCAACAGAAATAGTTTCTTTAGTGCTGTCCCCTATTTCCTGAGCAATATTTTTAGCAACTTGAATATCCTGTCCTTTTACGGTATGGTTCATAGCTTTTAAAATGGCATCAGCTATTTTGCTTTTATTAAATTCTATAAGTCTTCCATCTCTTTTTATTACATTCATATAATCCTCCATTGTCCATTTTAACCTATGGACTTAGCATAAAAAAACCGTGGCAAATAGCCACAGTCCGATTTACTGTTTTTTTATAAATCAACTTACCCAATTACCCGTTGGTGTGACATCATTTTATGCAGGTATTCTGGCTTGCACATTTACATTATTTTCTCCTTCCCAAAAACAGTGGATATGAAAACAACTACATGCTTACAGCGGCGGGACCGCACAGGATTTTAACCTGTTTCCCTCTTAGCTGTCCCTTTTAGGACAGAACATAAAACGCTATTTAATTATTCAAAAGATTATCATTAATAAGCTTTTTTGTCAACTGATATTTACAAAGTGCATACTTAAAACAGCTTAAAAAAAGCTCACCCTAAGGTAAGCTTTATTAACAAATTTTACCCAAATAAAATTGGTACAATGAATGTTGCGAGTAATATAATGAATGCTCCCCCAAGCCTTGATGAAATTTGTGCAAATGGCATGAGCTCCATTCTATTAGCAGCTGTTAAAACTGCAACGTCTCCAGTTCCTCCCATATTAGCCATACATAAACCTGCAGTGATTGCAGCTTCAATTGGATAGAATCCAACTAGCTTTCCAACAAAACCTGTACCAACTACTGCTCCTAATACTACAAGGAATACTAAAATGAGATAAACTGGTGAGAATGCTGAAATTACTTGACCAAGATCTGTATAAGCTATACCTATTCCCATTAAAAGTGCAGGTGTCCAGTTTGCTGCAACAAACTTATACCAACTTGAACATGCTCTTTCAAAAATATTTGGCAATATATTAAAAGCTTTTGCAAGTCCAACAGAAATAATCATCCATGCATAAGGATGTATATCAATACCTGCATAAGTATCTAAAATATATCCTACAATCTGACCAAATACGAAGAAAGAACATGCTATGGCAATACCTACTCCATAATCTGAAAGTTTAATTGGCGAATTATCTTCTTTTTCTTTTAGGTCATCTTCTCCAATATCCATAAGCTTTCCATTACCGCTTAATTTAGGATATTTTTTACCAAGTCTGTCTAAAAGTCCTCCAAAAACAATTGCCATTGCATTTCCTAAAGCTACAGCAGGTACTAATTTGGAAAGTATAGTTTCAGAAGGTACACCAAGTCCTTTTGCAAATACTTCAGCTATAGGAACAGCTCCAGCACCCATACCACCACCCATTATTGGAATACCAATATATGCAATGGATTCTCCAGGTGATTGGCCAAATAACATTCCTCCTAAAGAAACGAATAAAAGAGATACTACTACACCACCAACAAGAGTTGGAAAATATCTAACAGCAGCTTTAATTAGAAGCTTCTTGCTCATACCAAGTATTGAACCTGTTATAAGTGCTGCGATATAAAAATCAAGAAATCCTCCGCCCTTCATAAATGTTGTTACATTTTCTGTAACAGACTCAGGAAGTATTTTAAAATATACAAGTGCTGCGGAACCAAATATTATTACTATTGGTCCTCCTCCAAAAAAGGTCTTTACAATAGGTGTATTATTACCTACTACTTCGAGCAAAGATCCAACAATCATCATAAACGCAAATGCTCCAATCATGCCTTTAGGAAGCACATCAAAAATAATTGCAATAAGTAGTACTAAAAGTAATGTGAAATAAACCGGAAGGCTTATTCCCATTATTTTATATTCTTTCATATAACTTTCCTCCTAATAAATTTATTTATAGTATCTAAATAATAATTATTTATATTCTCGCTACACCTGTTTTTTTAGCTGCTTCACCAATAGCTTTTGCAACTACTTTCGCTACTCCCTTATCCAATGCACTTGGAATTATATAATCTTCATTTAAATCTTTTTCATCAA
>DIVM01000274.1 GCA_002435835.1 Firmicutes bacterium UBA6132 | reverse complement strand
AGTCCTGAGCCAAAAGACTTAGCCAAAGCAATTAAAAAAGTGTTATCAAGCAAAAAACTTGCATTAACATTAAGGAAAAAAGGTTTAATAAGAAGCAAAAAATTCACCTGGAAAAAGACCGCAAAACAAACGCAGAGGTTGTACAGAAGAACCATAATTAATTGCCCAAGGGTTTACTGATCTTTTGAATAACCTTCAGGATTATTTTTCTGCCAAAGCCAGGCAGACTGGATAATTGTTTCAATATCAGAATGTTTTGCTTCCCACCTAAGTGTTTTCTTAGCTTTGTTTGCATCTGCAATAAGCTTGCTTGGATCTCCGGCCCTTCTTTCAACTACTGGTGCTAAAAAGTTAACACCTGAAACTTTTTTTACCGTATCGACCACCTCTTTGACTGAATATCCTACACCGCTGCCTATATTAAAAATTTCAAAGCCATTATTGCTTTTTAGATAATCCAAGGCCGCCATGTGTGCAGACGCCAAATCTAACACATGTATATAATCTCTGACGGCTGTTCCATCTTTGGTATCATAGTCTCCGCCAAAAATCTGAAAATCATCTCTTTTACCTAAAGCCGCTTCACAAGCCCTGGTAATTAGATGTGTTGGCTTTGGGTAATCTTGACCCATACTGCCATCTAAAGCCGCTCCAGCGGCATTAAAATACCTCAGAGCCACAGCATTAAAGTCGTATGCTTGGCTATACCAATAAATAATCTTTTCAACTATTGATTTAGTTTCACCATAAGGATTAGTGGGGTTATTTTCTTCATTTTCTGAAACTGGAATGTTTTTTGGGTTTCCATAAACAGCAGCAGAAGATGAGAAAACCAACTTATTGACCTTATTCTCCAGCATTGCCTTAAAAAGGTTTATTGATCCGCAGACATTATTAATAATATGTTTTTGAGGATTTTCTACCGATTCACCAGCTTCAATATGAGCAGCAAAATGAATTACAGCCTCAACATTATTTTCTTTAAATGCCTGATCTAGAAGTCTTTGATCCTTAAGCAAATTCCCTTTGTAAATCTTAACACCGGGTATAGCCTCTTTGTGACCTTTAGCCAAGTCATCAAATACAACAACCGAATCACTGCCATTCTTTTTAATAGCCTGGACGGTAAACGAACCTATGTATCCGGAGCCTCCAGTAATAAGTATATTCATATCTCAACTTACTTATAATAATTCTCTTTTATGTAAAGTTCAATCGCTAAAATATTTGTGATAGTATAAATAAACCTGTCTATCAAACATAATCTATTAAATCTATGGCAAAATATATTGTTAAAACTTTTCTTCTTCTGCAGTTTATATTAATATTGTCCTGGGCAATAGGAAACGAATATATTCTTTTAAACACAGACTTTTCTTTAGGCAAAAATTTAAATGATGTTTCTAATTCAATTTTTTGGTCAAGGGCAAATTTTGACGGATTTTATTACACTAAAATTGCCAGAGATGGATATCAATATCTGGAACAATCATTTTTTCCTTTCTATCCTTTTTTAATATCCTCACTAAGCAATATTTTTCAAAGCTACATTCTCTCAGGATTATTTATCTCAAATCTAGCTTTTTTTGGAATGATTTATGCCTTATTTCTTCTTTTAAGACAAGAAGGTTTTGACTTCAAGCAGATAAAAAACATTATCTTAGTTTTAATTTTGTTCCCAACCTCATTTTATTTTTTAAGCGTTTATTCCGAATCTCTTCTTTTATTTTTCGTTTTTCTCTCTCTTTATTTTATGAAAAAAAGAAATTATCTTCTTGCAGGATTATTGGCAGGACTTGCTTCATACACAAAACTTAGTGGAATTTTTCTTTTTCCTGCATTATTAATTGAATATTATGAGCAAGCAAGCAAAAGAAGTATTAGGGATAGGTTGTACTCATTCAAAAGCAATATTTTAAACGATAAAGGTGGTTATTTAATCCATTTAATCAAAAGCCGGTCTTTTCATATTAAAAATTTACTTTTAATCTCTTTATCGGGTTGGGGATTAGTTAAATATATGTGGTATTTAAAAAGATCAATGGGGGATTGGTTTTATTTTTACAATATCAAACCAGGTTTCTTAATTCCCAAAGATACAGAGAAAATTACCCTGATTTATCAGGTATTTTTTAGATATCTCAAAATGATAATAACCGTAAGACCTAATCATTGGGTTTATGTTAATATCTGGCTGGAAGTGATTATTGCATTTGTTTTTTTACTTTTACTACTAGAGGGTCTAAGAAGATATAAATATTACAATATCAGATTATCTTGGTTATTTTTTACTGCTTGTGCTTATTTTTTACCTACACTATCGGGAACATTTTCCTCTCTACCCAGATATGTCCTTCTTTGCTTTCCTTGTTTTATAGTGATTTCAAAATTATTAAAAACTGATAAGATAAAATATATCTACTTTGCTATTAGCTCGATTTTCTTAATCATCTTATCAGCTTTCTTTTTTAAGGGTTATTGGATCTCATGAGAATTCAAAACAATCTACTTATATCATCTATAGTCTTAGCCGTTTATTTAATAATTATTTTCTTGTTTGAATATATTTTTACCCAAAAAATTTTCGTATTTAGGGAAATACATTCTTATCAAAAAACATATCTTCTTATGGTTATACTTTTAATTTCTTCAATGTTTTCTCAAAAATTAAAGCCATTGAGAAATAGTAAAATATTCTTTTTTTCTGTTCTACTGCTAATTTCGTCTCTTATCGGAAATGAATTATATATTAGATATTACGACGGTCTCCAAAATATTCCAAAGCTATATTCAATAAGTAAAAACTGGGGGGTGCAAGGGAGTGTTATTGAAATAAATGGCAATAATTTTGGCGCAAGCTGGGAACAAGGCAAAGTAATGGTAGATGATATGGAACTTGAAATAAAAGAATGGTCTGATGACAAAATTGAGGCAATTCAGCCTGTCCCAAATCATTATTGGATAGGAAATTTATATGTGATAAATCATTACCAAAATTTAAGCAACACTTTAGAATATGAGGTTTTTGATCCAGCCAAACTAAATGAAAAAAATTAACAACATAATAAACAATCTATTAGTTAATTCAACAATAATCCTCTTAATTTTCTTGGCAATCAGAGAAATGCAAATCATTAGAAATATTCCGCTAGATATCCGATTATATTCATACTTTTATTCGACAATATTAGCTAGCAAATTTGCATGGATTATGTGGGTTTATAAATTAGATACAGATAAAATCAAAAATTATTTTATTGACAAATTATTACATTTGACTGACTCAATAAAATGTAAAAGTAAAACAGTTTCTAGTTATCTAAAAATTAAATGGATCTCATACTTCCTAATACCAATTACACTAACTGTTCTTGCACTTTTTTTATTCTTAATAGGCATCGTCTTTTTAGATGACAGTTTTACAATCATTTCAGATAAAAAACCTGAAATAACATATCTTCATTATATGACTGAAGAAATAATCTCAGGTGAAAAATCAGTTTTTAAGTTTAAGGCTTCAGAAAATAATTTGGGAATAGTTGCTCTGAGAATAAATACTTTTGGCAGAATTAACAACGATCACCTGGTGTTTAGAATTAAAAAAGAAGACGAGCAAGATTGGCATTATGAAAACACGTATCTTGCCGATCAATTTGCAAATGAAGAGCTATATTCCTTTGGATTCCCAATATATGCAAACTCAAAAGGAGAAACCTATGTGGTAGAAATTGAATCGTTACACGGAGAAAAAGAAAATTCTATTGCTATTAGTGAAATAGAGCCAAACATTATTCCTAAATATAAATATAATAAAAGAGTATTAATTGAAGATAGATCTAAACTTATATCCTTTTTTACTAAAAAGGTAATGTATAATTCATTTTCTAGTTTTTCAATAATTATTGGTTTGTTTTATTTTCTCCCATTAGTTTTTTATTTTTCTATTTTAAAATCAAGTAAAGGTTTTAGAGACAAAATTACATCTCAACAGCTATTTTCATCCATGTTGCTTTTGTATCTATCATTTCAATTTTTAGAGCAGATATACAAGTTATTGGCAAAATATTACTTTAAAGATGTTGTCCCTGCTAAATATTTTTCAACCATTTCAAATGCTGTGCTTTGTGTTGTGATATTTCTTGGATTATTAATTCTCTTTGATAAAAAAAGTAGCAATCTTAACTCTCCAAATTCCTGAACCTTTTGCTTCGTCAAGTATAGGTCCTTTGCTATATTTATCTTTTAAAAGCATATCTAATTCATGATCTTCGTTTATTGGAAGATCTAAATGATAAACTAAATATATAGCGTCAGGTAAATTATCTCCAGTAATTAAATTAGCAATTAATTGGTTGCGGGATTCATAATATACATTTGCATTAGAATAATAATCCACTATATCAACCAAACTAGGAGGGTGAGGGCAAGATGTCGGATTTTCTAATGATTTTATAAACATATCTCCATATTCGCCCAAAGGATAAGGCACTATTGCTAATCTATCAGCCTTATCTAATTCGTAAATTTTTGTGGCATTTCTGATGTTATTTTTAACATGGGTTTGGATCATAGGAAAAAAGAAAAAATAGGTGATAGTAACCGAAAAAGATAAAATAATAGAAACAACTAAGTATTTAGCTTTTTCTGTTTTAAATATCGACACCAATGAGTAAGCGGCCAGCATTGCAATTGCAGGGTATGTGGGTAGCTGATACTTAAACATGGTATTGGGTATAGCCATAATAGAGAAAAACCATAAAAGCAACAAAAATCCTGATTTGGATTTTTTCCTAAAAGAAATATAAACAGAAGAATATAATAATAAAGCAAAAGGAATTGAGGTTGCAATTATTGTTGAACGCAAATAAAACAAAGGCTTGTTACTACAAAAAAACAAAAAGAAAAGCAGTAAATAGACAATAATATGTAATTTTGGATATATTTTTTTAATAAATTTTTCAATATTGAGTCTATTGTAAAAAGATAGAAAGCCTGTTAGAAAAACCAAAAAGATGGGAAGTAACAATTTAAAAATTGTAATTGACCAAGAGAAATTAGCAATCATATTACTAAATAAAGACCATTTCCAGACAACATATGATAAGGATAAAATAAATGACACAAGCCATGCTGACAAAAATTTAATCCATAACTCTTTATCTTTTTTCTCCACCATAAGATATGTTACGAATCCAGCAAGAATAAAGATTAGATATACTATTCCAAAAACCTTGCTTATCATCGTAAAAAATAAAATTATGCCAGTTAAAATAGATTTTGAATAAGTCGGTTTACTAATTAACAACAAATTCAAATAAAAAGAAGCACTCACGAAAAAGGTAAGCCCAATATCAACGAGAAATAATGGTGTTTGTGTTATGAAAAAAGGAATTGAGGATAATAATAAAATAGAAACCCAAGCTACCCGCTTATCAAACAATCTTTCTGCGATTTTTAATGTAAAAATTAATATGCCTACTACAAATATTAAATTTAATAAAAGAACTGCAAATTGACCTTCGCCAAATACTAGAAAAAAAACTCCCCTTAAAAAAGAAATTAACGGCATATTAAAATAACAAGAAAATGTGCCCCAATTATTTCAAAAAACTATTGGTCCATTCTCAACAAAA
>DIVM01000171.1 GCA_002435835.1 Firmicutes bacterium UBA6132 | reverse complement strand
AGGCCACCATTGTATTAACTAACTGATTTGTATTAGGCACGCAAAATACACAACTCTGATAAGGCATATTCATTAAATAAATGAAACTACCATCCAACGGTGAAGCAATACTAATAAACCCGATCATCTCCACCTGTTTACCATCTAACCTTTTTAACTCTTCAATAGATATCATATCTTTAAACATTATTTTTGTAGGTCCATTATTATTTATAATTATATTTGAATTAGTAGATACTATTCCATTTAAATTAATATTTGAATTATCATTTTTTTGATCTTTTACTTCTTTATCACTTAAATTTGAACAACCAAAAAAAATTAAACTCGTAATAAGTATTAAGCTCAGCAAATTAAGTATTTTTGTCATGCTATTATTTCTCCTTTAATTTTTTTAACCCATACAACAAAGTTGGTAAAGTACATAATATTGCAACTATAAGTATTATATAAATCTCTGAAGAGTAAATCTTATCAAATGCTATTATTATACCCATTTTATTAGACACAGTATTAGTTATATATAATACTATTCTGCTTAATACAATGGATATGACTACACCTGTACTAACTTGCACTGCTGTTTGATACATTATAAACTTGACTATACCTTTCCTGCCAACCCCGATAAATCTAAGTATTTCTATATCTTTATTTATCCCTTGCAACATCAATAATGTCATTATTATTATAATTATACCAGATAATATCAATATTATTGTACTTAATAGTAATGCAATCTGTTTACTCAAGTCTATGTTCTTCATAAGTTTTCTCATAACAACCGTAGGATTAACTGCTTGAGTATTACCATCATCAGTATTGTATTGAGTTATAATTTCATTTGCTTTTGCTAAACTTCCAGACCTTATTACTATAGCAGTTACAGAATTTTCATGTTCATCTTCATGATTTTCTGTACTCACCTCTTCATCTTCATGGTGATGTGCTTCCCAAATACTATGTATATCTGAAAATATAACATTATCATAAGCTGTGTTAGTTTTTTCTAACACTCCAACTACAGTGTACGGATTAGCTTCATGGGAATTCCCACTCCCAGCCACACCATGTGATGTTGTCAAATTATCGCCAATTTTTATATTATAAGATTTTGCTACGTTGTATCCAACAACTGCTTCAAAAGGCTTTTGAAAAACTACTCCTTCTTTCAAATCGTAACCTTCTAAAAATATATCTTCAGTTCCAACTATGGAAGCTCCACGATAATTGTCAGCTAAAGCTATCGGAATTACTAAATTCAAATCACCACGCAACTTTAAATCTTCTACATATTGCATACTAATAGTTCCTAAAGGATCATCTGAAAAAAACAAAGTTGACATTAATAGTTGGGTTCCGCTTCCACTTTTTCCTATTAACACATCATATTTGTTATCTGCACTAAAAAATCCCTCTTCAACTTGCTTTGATATATTTACAGTAACATCGCTCAATGTTACTGCTACAACCAAAGCCATTATGTACAAGAAAGTAACTACTTTTCTTGTCCCCATACTCTTCAAAGAATACTTAAACAATTATAATACCTCCTTTAATAAACTCTCGAATGGTATTACCTCGTCAAACAAGTCACTCATTCTATCATCATGAGTAACTACAACCAAAATATTACCAGTATTCTTATGAAGCTTAAGGATCAACTCCATAATTTCCATAGCCTTACTCTGATTCAAAGATCCTGTAGGTTCATCACACAGCATTACTTTTGGTGAATTTAATAATGCCCTTGCAATAGCAACTCTCTGCTTTTCTCCACCTGATAGGTTCTTAACTTTGGCTTTATATTTATGACTTAAACTTACCCACTCAAGAACCTCCTTTGCAGTATAAACAGGTTTATGCACTAACTCCATTACTTCTAAATTATCTTTAACAGTCATTTGCTCAAACAATTTAAAATCCTGCGAAATGTACCCAATACTTTTGCTTCTGTATATATCTAACTCTTTCTCACTTAATGTTACAATATCAGTTTCATCCATAAGTATCTCTCCAAAAGTTGGCCTTATAACACCCGCTATCATGTTTAATAAAGTGGATTTCCCCGAGCCTGAAGGTCCAAGTATGCAGTATGACATGGTATCTTCAAAAATTTTTTCTTTTAGTTTTATTTGTGATTCTGAATCATAATGCTTTTCCAACAACCTAATTTCTATCATTCTTCCTCCTACTTTTTATGTACTATAATTTATATAATCATTAAATAACTAAAACTCACACATTAAAATGTCCTTATATGTTTATCTGTTATTTTATATTTTTTGTATACTATTTTTAATTTAAACAAAACTTTTCTAATTACAACGATGTCTAAATGCGAATTATTCGCATTTGTAAATTATACCTGTATAAATTTTTCTTGTCAATACGAAATAAAAAAGTTTCCTACAGTAATTTGTTGAATAATGTTGAATATAAAAAAAGACAGGGTTTCCTGTCTTTTCTATGTTTAATATTTATTTTTATTCACTATTAAATATATAATTTCATTCTTTTTAAAAATATATTAAATATTTTAAATATAAGTGTCATTAATATATTTAGAAATTAACTTATAAAAAATCAAAGGGAGTATTTAATACTCCCTCAATTTTAATTTAAAAATTCAAAACTAATTTACTGCTTCTTTTAATGATTTTCCTGCTTTGAAAACTGGTGCTTTTGAAGCTGGAATATCAATTGTTTCACCTGGATTTCTTGGGTTTCTTCCTTGTCTTTCTTTTCTGTCTCTTACTTCAAAAGTTCCAAAACCTACTAATTGAACTTTTCCACCTGCTACTAACTCATCTTTTATTGTTTCCATGAAACTGTTTAATGCTTTTTCAGCATCCTTTTTTGTAAAACCAGTTTTTTCTGCAACACTAGCGATTAATTCAGCTTTATTCACTAAAAAACCCTCCTTAGTATATTAGTATTTTATCTAAATTCCTTTGTTGGAATTTTTGATTTCTCCCATAACTCATCCATTTCAGATAAAGTCATATCGTTTAAATCTTTTGGGGCATTTTTCTCAATAAACTCAAAACGATTTATAAATTTATTAATAGTTTTATTCAATGCAACATCAGGATTTATTTTCATAAATCTTGAAAAGTTAACTAATGCAAACAATAAATCCCCAAATTCACTTTCCATTTTATCAAAGTCTTGCTTTTCATATTCTTCTATGAATTCGAAAAGTTCCTCTTTAATTTTTACTATTGCACCTGTTACATCCGGCCAATCAAAGCCTACTTCTGCAGCCCTTTTTTGAATTTTGTAACTTCTGCTTAATGGTGATAACGCCTTTGGAACATTTTTCAAGTTTTCAGTATATGTATTAATATCTTTTTCTTTTTTCTTAGATGCTTCCCAACTTTCAAGAGCTTCATCAGCATTTTCTGCCTTTACATCACCAAAAACATGGGGATGTCTGAATACCATTTTATTACATATGTTAGTAACAACATCTTTGAAATTAAAATATCCCTCTTCACTACCTATTTGTGAATGAAATATTACTTGTAATAATAAATCTCCTAATTCTTCTATTAAGTTGTCCGTATCATTATTGTCGATAGCATCCACTACTTCATATGCTTCTTCAATAACACACGATCTAATTGATTCATGAGTCTGTTTTCTGTCCCAAGGACAACCATCAGGACCTCTAAGCAATTTTACAACATTTAATAGATCATTTACATTATACACTGACTTTTTAAATATTTCAATAGGGTTAATACAAAAATATGTTGAAAATCCATATTTTTTTTCTTGATCCAGCATATATAATGGAATTTCTTCTACACTTTCGTCCAAAACATCTACAATTTTAATTAAATGATCGTCCGGAAATGTTTCCATCAGCTTAATTTTAAGCTCTGAAGCTATTTCAACATCATAAACTTGTGTAATAATATTTAATGAATTAATGTCAAATGCAAATTCATCCGCTTCTAAACAATCAAGTATTTTAATTGATTTATAATCTGAAAAATTTGAAAGCTTAATACATTTATCAAGAAAACTCATTCCATCTATTATTATTATATTTATTTTGTCTTTATATTCATTTAAAAGCTTTTTTGTTACAATATCACCATAATATGGGCTTCCAGCTGTACAGTAGTTAATTTTACCATGTTTTTTGGATAATTCAACTATTTTTTCAAAAATTTTTTCATAAACTTCTTCAAATGACTCATATTTTTCAAAATAATCATCAAAAGTTTCTATATTCATCCTATTACGTAATTCATTAATAACAGGATGTCTATCAGTACGGGCAAAAGTTTGTATGTTTTCATTTAAAGCATTATGGGCCTTTAAAGATAAATCTTCAGCTTTCCCAGCTCCTAATCCAATTATTTGAATTGTATCCATGTTATTTCCTCACAAATCGTTTTAATTTTTCTCCCTTAGGTATTAAATCAAGGTCATCTTGAGTGATTGCACCAGTAACAAATAAAAATATTACATACAATAATCCACCAAAACCAACTGACAACAAAGTTGACAACTTTGGTCCAACTATTGGTGAAGTAAACTTGAAACTAAAATACACAACTACTGACATTATAGCAGTTGAAAAAACAGGCTTTAGAGCTGTTTTAAATAAATTAACTTTAATTTTAGCACTTCTATTAACATCAATTAAATTTAAGATTGCAACTACTAAATATGCAATTGTTGTACTCATAGCAGCACCTTTAACATTTAATGATGGTATACTAATTAGTATATACGAAAATATTGTTTTTACAATTAATCCAACAAATAAGTTCTTTACAGGATGAAATTGCTTATTTACTGATTGAAGTATTGCAGTAAATGCTTGACTTAAAGTTAAAAACAATAGACCTATGGCTAATACTTGTAATAACGCACCTGCACTTGCATGCTTTTCAGGTCCTAAAGAACCATATAATAATGCTATTATTGGTGTTGCAAGTATATATAAACCTGCGCTACATGGAAGTCCTATGATTAAAGATAATCTAACTCCTGTATTTGATGTATCATTTAATTTCTTTTTATGTTTTTTTGTATATGCATCTGTAATTGCTGGAACAAGTGCCATAGCAATTGCTGTTGAAAATACTTGTGGGAAATTAATTAAAGTTTGTGCTGTACCGCTAAGTTCCCCATATAAATCTGCAATTTGTATTTCAGAATATCCTATTACAGATAATCTTGTTGATACTAAATATGAATCCATAAGTCCCATAAGAGGCGCTATGGAAGCTCCAATTGTTATTGGAACAGCTATGTATAATAACTTTTTAGCTATTTCTAAGTTACTTTCTACTAATCCTGAAGTAGATAACTCAATTTCTTTTTTTACATCTTTTTTTGTTAAATTATATAGAACAAAAATTAATNNATCCGGCTGAAGCTCCAAAAGTAGCCCCTGCCGCTGCTTCTTCTAATCCAGTATTAACAAAAGCATATGCTAAATATAAACCTACAGCTACTCTAAAAAATTGCTCTATAATTTGTGAATATGCAATAGGAGTCATATTTTGTAATCCTTGAAAAAACCCCCTGTATGCAGATAATAAAGGAACTGCAAACAAAGCTGGCACTAAAGCTACCATTGAATAATATGACCCAGGATAACCTAAAAATGCTACTATATCTCTTGCAAAAATTAATATAAAAACGGATGAAACAAATCCTATTACAAAAAGTCCCCATTTTGAAACTTTAAAAACCTGATAAGCGCCATAGTAATTGTTTAATGCTCTTCTTTCAGACACGAGCTTTGCTATAGCTGTTGGAAATCCTGATAGTGAAACAACTAACAATAAATTATAAATATTATAAGCTGGTTGATAATAACCAATTCCTTCTGTACCAATTAAATTTGTTAATGGAATTCTGTAAATTGCACCTAAAACTTTTACAATCAATCCTGCAATACTTAATATTACGGTACTTTTAATAAAACTTTCCTTAGACATAATATATCCTTTCTTTTCACATAAATCTAATCTACATATTATTATATATATTGTTTCATAAAATAATTAATTTTTTCTAAATTATTATGTATTTTTAATGTAGCCACATAAATATTCTATGCTAAATTTCAGTTTAGCATAATAAATTATTTTTTTAAAGAAAAATTTTAGATATGTAAAAATAATTATAAAAATTTTATATAGTATGGTATAATCAAAATGAAAAATATCAAGGAGCAACAAATGGAATCTCTAAAAGGAACTATAATTGAAACAATTTTCAGAAATGATGACAATGGTTATACTGTAGCTGTAATGGAATCGGAAAATAAAATAATAACAGTTACAGGAGTTTTTGGATCTGATATAACTAATTCTGATTTAGAGGTCTTTGGAAAAATAATAAAACATCCAAAATACGGCGAGCAATTTAATGTTGAAATTTATAACAATATTTTACCTTCAAGTTTAGAACAAATAGAAAATTACCTTTCATCAGGAATGATTAAAGGTATAGGAAAATTTACTGCTAAAAAAATAGTTGAGAAATTTCAAGAAAATACCTTTGAAATTATACAACATTCACCTTTACTTCTAACTGAAGTTGAAGGAATTGGTGAAAAAAAGGCTGAAATGATAAGCAAAAGTTTTGCAGAACAAATAGATATAAGAGAAATTATGATGTTTTTGCAAGGGCATGGCATCAGTACATCCTATGCTGTGAAAATATATAAGCAGTATGGAAAGAAAACTATAAATAAAATACAGGAAAACCCTTATACATTAACTAATGATATTTATGGTATAGGTTTTAAACTTGCAGATAAAATAGCAAGCTCCCTGGGAGTAGAAAAATCATCACCATTTAGAATAGATTCAGGTATAAAATATGAACTTATGGAATTTGCTACTAACGGCCATTCCTACGTTCCCTATGAAATGCTTTTAAACAGCGTATGCGAATTATTAATAATAAGCAAAGAAGAAGTTGAAAACGAAATGCGCAACATGGCATTTGGTGGGAAAATTCATATAGAAAATATAATGGACCAACAAGTTGTTTATTATTTACCCTATCATTTAGCAGAAGTAAATGTATGTAAAAATTTAATTAATTTATCAAGCGTGGATTTTGAAGTATATGAACAGGATATAATAAATTATTTAAATAATCAGCAGCAAGAATTTTCAATAGAATTAACAGATAAACAACAAGAAGCTGTTGTAGAATCAATCAAAAATGGAGTAACCGTTATAACGGGTGGTCCAGGTACGGGTAAAACAACAATAATTCGTTCAATTATAGGAATATTTGAAAAAATGAGCAAAAAAATATTCCTTTGTGCCCCAACAGGAAGAGCTGCAAAACGAATTACTGAATCCACTGACAGAGAAGCTAAAACAATACACAGATTGTTAGAATATGCTTATGGAGAAGATGATAGCAATTTAGCATTTAATAAAAACGAAGAATCTCCTTTAATATGTGATGCTATAATAGCTGATGAAATGTCCATGGTTGATATTTTGCTTATGAACGACCTTTTAAAAGCTATTAAAAAAGGAACAAGGCTAATATTAGTAGGGGACGTCGACCAGCTCCCATCAGTTGGAGCAGGAAATGTTTTAAGGGATATAATTAACTCAAGAGCAATTAAAACTATTGAGTTAGATAAAATTTTCAGACAGTCCATGGGAAGCATGATAGTTCAAAATGCACACTCCATAAATAAAGGTCTCATGCCTGTTTATAATAAGAAAAATACGGACTTTTTCTTTATGCGCGAAAATAACAATATGAGTATTTTAAGTTTAATAGTTGATTTATATAAACATAGACTTCCTGATACTTATGGTTTTAATTCAATTAAAGATATTCAGGTATTATCCCCCATGAAAAAAGGCGATGTTGGAGTTATCGAACTTAATAAAAATTTACAATCAGCTATAAATCCTCCATCAAAATTAAAAAAAGAAAAACTGTTTGGTAAATATATCTTCCGTGTTGGTGATAAAGTCATGCAAATTAAAAATAATTATGAAGCTCAGTGGTCATACACAAATGAGTCCGGCAATTTAATTAAAGGGGAAGGTATTTATAATGGTGACATTGGTTATGTAATTTTTATTGATGAAACTGAACAAGAATTATATGTTCAATTTGAAGATTTAAAAGAAGTTGCATACCCATTCAGCCAATTAGATGAACTCATATTAGCATATGCAACAACGATTCATAAAAGCCAAGGCAGTGAATTTCCTGTTATTATAATGCCTGTATCTTGGGGCCCACCAATGCTTTTAACAAGAAATTTATTGTATACTGCAATAACAAGAGCAAAACAATTAGTTGTACTTGTTGGGTTTGAACAATATTTAAAAACAATGGTGGATAACAATAAAATAAATAAAAGGTATTCAGCGCTTGATTATAGGTTAAGTTCTGTAATTAAACAATATGAGCAGTTTTTAAGTATGTAAATTTAATTTTAAATAAAATTAGTTTATAAAAAGATGGTGTTATCTCGTATCGTACGTTAACGTGATTAAATTATAATATTTTTCTTTCCTGACAACATTTTGGAAATTGTAACTTCAATAAGAAAAACAATGGCCCACATCGGCTTCGCTAAGTGGGCCAAAACTCTTTTTCTTCTTTCGTACAATTTCACAAAATAACGTCTAACGTCAGTGAAAAATATCATAATTTAATCTTTGCAGTTATCTCATTTATCGCATATATAGATTTTATATATATTTTATATAGATTTTAATAAGTAATTTTAATAAATCTCAAATAGAGGGTAAACACTGAAAAAATCCATTTTTGTCATCCTGAACGATAGTGAAGGATCTTTAGTTTTTCAGCGACCTCAATAAAGGAGGATTTTTGTGATTTCTTTTATTGAATCATTTTTAGAACTTATTTATCCTGAAAAAAATATTTGCTGTGTTTGTGGTGTTTTTGATGAAAATATTGGTGATAAATATATTTGTGATGATTGTTATGGAAAAATTAAAAAGATTACACCTCCATATTGTATTAAGTGTTCAAGGCCTATTGATTTAAGTTTAAATATAGATATATGCAAAGATTGTGCTGGTGAAGAAAAGCATTTTGAAATGTCCAGGTCCCCTTTTGAATATGATGGATTACTTAAAAAATGCATTTATGATTTTAAATATTATAACAAACCTTATTTCTATAGATTTTTTGGTATTTCTTTAATTAATTATATGAATGAAATTAATTATAAGGGTTTTGATTTTATATTGTCCGTCCCTCTGCATAGTTCTAAAATGATTAAGCGTGGTTACAATCAATCAGAGCTTTTAGCTAAATATGTTGCCGTAAAATTAAACATACCTTATATAAATGCTTTAAAAAGAACTAAAAAAACTACAAAACAAAGTTCACAATCTAAATCTGAACGTCAGAAAAATTTAAAAAATGCTTTTAAAGTTAAAAATAGTGCACAAAAAATAAAAAACAGCAGTGTACTATTGGTAGATGATGTCTACACAACAGGTTCCACTGCTGATGAATGTTCTAAAGCACTTCTTAATTTTGGTGTAGAAAAAGTTTTTGTAATAACTTTAGCTAGATAACTTTAAGAATGCAAAGATGTTTAATTTTATTTTATACAATCACATGAATAAATATTTGCAAATTTAAAAGAACAGATAAATTATTTAAATTTAAGTCCAAAAATCCAATTCTCATAAGATAATTAGAATATTTTTCCGTTTTGTGCAGTTCCAGTGCCATTCTATGCAGCTAAAATAGACCCAACAACTTCCAATACAGAACTTCAATTGAAACAATTAAAAAAATAATTATAGTCAATGGAATACCTAAACGCATAACTTCTTTTTGTCCATACATGCCGTTTTCTTCACCTTGACCTACCAGCATATTTAAATGATGGAAAGGTAAGATGTAGTGCATTCCAATTGAGGAATATACTAATAATGTTATAACAATGGGGTTGATATTTATAGGTTCCGTAAATATCAACAATGCCGGTATTGCTATACCCATAACCGCTACTACACTTCCTAAAACCATGTGAATACCCATAGATATTGCTGCTATTATTATTGCCAATACATATGGATTCGAAGGAATAAATGATGGAAGAACAGTTTGTGCAATCCAATCATTCATACCTGTAACACCACCGACCTTACCGATTGTCATAGCCGCAGTTAAAAACATTAAAACATGTACCGGAACTTCTCCCCATTGCTTTGGCGATAGTATTTCTCCTATTACCGGGAAACTCATCAACATTGCAATAAGTAAAGTAACCCAACCAATATTAATTCCATGTATTGAATCTGACAACCATAACACGACTGCAATTACAAGCCATACTATAGTTCTTTTTTCTGTATTTGACAGAGAGCCTAATAAATTAAGTTTTTCTTTTATTTCTTCTTTATTTATTTTTACTTCCTTTGATGGCTTAAATAAAACAAGTATTAAAACACAAGTTATGATACTTGCAATTATGCTTGGAGGTCCCATGTAAATAAACCACTGCATCCAACTTACTGAAATTCCTGAAGCTTGTACTGCCAAAGAATTGATTGCACTGTCTCCAGTTAAAAAAATCATCGAAACTGGAACCGAAGCTGCAAAAACAGTAAATCCTATCTTTATTGAGTCCTCTTTTGGAATATTGGCACTTTTGATTACAACTGCCATAACTGACATTATTATAAAAGCTCTTGGCCATGGATGAGGGATTAATATACTTAACAAAAACGTCAGAGCAAATATTGATATAATTATGCTCTTATATGAATTAACAAATTTTAATATAAACTTATATGCTATCCTTTCTCCTAATCCTGAACTTTTTACAGCTGAAGCAATTAAATATGCTCCAATAACTAAATACATTGTACTTCCAAGCCATGGCGAAAATACAACTCCTGGTTCTGCAACTTGAAATATTATCAGCAAAGCTAAATAAACACCTGATGCATAACCGGATTGAACTATTTGCAATGCCCAAAATACAACCGTCATCAATGTTAAGCCCAAACACATTTTTCCTTTAGTTGATAACCCTTCTAATGGAAGAAAATTAATTATTACTGCTACTAAAACACCTAAAACTAAACCAAATACTTTTTTCTTATTCATAAAAATCCTTTCACAATTTAATATATTACTCCTAAATAAGGGCCCAGCCCATTTCATATCTCCCTTATAAATTTATCGGTAATACATTTATAGCAAAATTCATGCCAAAGATAATAATTTCAATCATCTTATGAAAATAATGGCAATAACTCATCAAGTTATCAAAAATTTAGACATTGTTTTTTCTTATTAAGGTAAATATCTTAAAGTCATTGATATCAAAAGCAAGTATAATATATCATTTTCGAGAGTAAAATACGCAAATTTAAGATATTTAAAAATTTAGAGCCATGGTCTGGGATTATGGCTCTAAAAATAACTTTATTTTATTCTTTACTTTTAATATTCTTTCTATATCTTCTTGGCAAATTATATCTTTCAATTTTTCTTTGCAGGGTGGAAATATTAATTCCTAATTTTTCAGATACTTCGTTTAATGTTAAATCTAATTCTAATTTTTTAAGTATAATCTTGGCTTCTATATCATCCATAACATCTTTTAAATTCTTGTTATTATCTAAATCCATTATATTTTCATAATCATTTCTATAAGCTTTTAACTCTTCTGGAAGATTATCCAATGTAATTTCATCATTAACATTAAAGACATACATTCTTTCAATAATATTATTAAGTTCCCTTATATTACCAGGCCATTCATATTCTTCAAGAATTTTTTGTACATCAAACTTTATCCTTACATTGGTATTATTTTTATTATTAAGTTTATCCAAATAATTATTTGCTAAAGGTATTATATCTTCTTTTCTTTCTCTTAGGGTCGGTATATTTACAGGAATTACATTAAGTCTGTAATATAAGTCCCTTCTAAATAATCCTTTTTCAACATCTTCCTTAAGATTGCGGTTCGTGGCTGACATTATTTTAGCCTCTACTTTAACTTCATTTGTACCGCCTATTCTGTAGAATTTACGATCTTGTAAAACTGTCAAAAGTTTAACTTGAAGTGCAGGTGTCAATTCACCTACTTCGTCTAAAAAGACAATTCCGTCCTGAGCAGCTTCAAAAACTCCTTTTTTGCCATTTTTAATAGCTCCAGTAAAAGAGCCAGGTTCGTAACCAAACAATTCTGATTCCATTAGGGCTTCCGGAATAGCACCACATGAAATTTTTATATAGGGTTTATTTTTATTATATAATTTATGAACCAGTCTGCAAAACACATCTTTTCCTACACCGGATTCCCCAGTTATAAGTATGGTTGAATCTACATTTGAAATACGGTATGCTAATTCAGTCAACCTTATGGAATATTTGCTATTAGCCAATAGCTCTATATCATTATCAAGGCTGTCCATAAGTGCATTAATCTTTTCTTTTAATTTTAAATTATTTTGTCTTTGCAATTCTAATTCTTTATTAATTTCCTCATGCTTCGTCTTTTCTTCAGCATACTTAGCTGTTATTAAAGATAATTCTTTTCTTAATTCGTTTAAATTTGTTAAATCTCTTATATTTCCTACTATACCTTTAAATATGCCATCTTCATCTTTAACAGGAACAATAGTGACTAATACCTCTTTATTGGATTTCTTATATTGTATTACTTCAGATAAGGTTTTTTTCGTTTTAAAAACTTCTAAAACCATATTAGATACAGGAAATCCTTGTGGACCTAATTCATATATAGTTTTTCCTAAAATATCTTCGTTTTGAATTCCAGTTATATCCGCATAAGCCTTATTACTGAATATTATTGTACCATTTTCATCCGTATAAGTTAACCCGTCATAAGATGAATCGAGAATACGCTTCATAACATTTAAATCCTTCAGTTTATCCCAGCTTCTGTTCAATATGCTCACCTCTTATGTTACATATTATATACAAAGCATTATTTTATTTCAACCAATATATTTTATCAGCTACCTTTTCAACTGTTTTCTTTCTCACTGGAATTTGCAATTGACAAAAATCTGTGTTTTGATTGCTTCTGTAAAATGTTGTATCGAGAATACAAACATCAACAATATCTCCAACTACTTCATAATCATTTTTATTAATCCAATCTAATAAATTATATAAATGTTCTGTTTCATATGGTATTGCATATTTGTACATACAAACATATTCTCCTGCAGGCAGTATTTTTACACATTCTTCCTTAATCGCATCATCTGAATCTGCTATATATACTCCTGCACCCTCGAGTATATTTTCTTTATCAATACTTATTTCCTTTTAAAACTTATATTTCTCTTGGCATAAATTTTGCATGTATATATTTTGAAATTATTTTTTAAATTTGAGGAGGAAAAAATGAATAAAATATTAGCCATAAATTTAGGTTCAACATCAACAAAAGTGGCATACTATGAGGATGAAGTTTGCATTAAAAAGGAAAATATCGAGCACCCTGCAGAAGAAATTAGGCAATTTAATAGTATTTGGGATCAAGATGAATACAGAACTAATCTAATTTACAAATTTATGAAAGATAACGATATAGACAAAGATTCTTTGGATGCTATTGTTAGCCGAGGCGGTCATACAAAACCATTAGTAAGTGGAGTTTATAGAGTTAATGAAGAAATGATGGCGCAGCAAGCCAGCGGAAAATGGGGTCAGCATGTTGCAGATTTAGGAAGCAGATTAGCTCATATGATGTGCCAAAACAGCAAAGCAATTCCATTAATAGTAGACCCACCTATAACAGATGAATTTGAACCTTTAGCAAGAGTTTCTGGACATCCTCTTATAGAAAGAAGAAGCAGTTTCCATGCATTAAGCCATAAAGCAACTGCTAAGAGATATGCCAGAGAAAATGGACTTAAATACGAAGATTTAAATTTACTTGTAGTCCATTTAGGTGGGGGGATTTCAGTAGCACCTCATAAAAAAGGAAAAATGATAGATGGAGAAAATGGTCTTGAAGGAGATGGCGCTTTTTCAACTAACC
>DIVM01000374.1 GCA_002435835.1 Firmicutes bacterium UBA6132 | reverse complement strand
GTAATGCTTCAAAATTTTCTTTAAATGATGCGATATTAAATTCATTCTTTTCATTAAATAATGTATAATTAGTTACTGTTCTACCTATTTCTTCAGAAATAGTTACATATGGAGACCAGAACCAGTCAGCTACTAAAATAGAATCCCCTACATTTGTATAATTAGTAATAGCATGTTTTACAGAACCAGTTCCTCCTGGAGTAGCAACTGCTCTTATAAATGCATCAGGTCTGTATTCACCAAAGCATGCTTTTAAAACTGCATTTAAATAGTCTGGCTGACCAGCTACTTGAGCATATGCAGCTATTTCTGCATTTGGTAATGATTTTAATACTGAAAAAACAGATTCCATGCAAATTAAATTTCCATTATCATCAGCTAAAGCTCCTAATGTTGAATCTATAACTACTTCTTTTCCAAATTCTTTAATTGCTGCTTGAGCTTTACCTGCAAGACCGAATATCGCATCGTTTTCTTTAGGCCATTTAGCGTGATCAGCTACCATACTTGTTAACATAAATTCACCTCTCGTATTTTTTAAAATATTTTATCATTATAAAATTAATAAGTCAATAAAGATAGGAAGTAATAAAATAAAAAAACAATTAAAAATGAGAAAAAATTGTAATAATATTTCAAATAATGTTAATACTTTTAAAGGTATATTTAGTTATAATAAAAAAATAACAAAAAATTATAAAAATTTATTGACAATATGTGACAGTTGCGATAATATATAAAAGTTCTTAAAAATAATAATTACATATTACATGATCCATTAGCTCAGCAGGTAGAGCACTTGACTTTTAATCAAGGTGTCCGGCGTTCGAATCGCCGATGGATCACCATCAATAAAACAACATTTGACGATCTTAGCGACGTTGGATGTTGATTTTTTTTGTTCTCACTAATGAAAACAATTTCACGGTTTTGTTTTATATTGAGTAAAAAATATCTTTTAAAATTCTTATTTTAAATACAAAATTCTACAAAATATTTAAAAATACTAATGTATACTTATTTTATTAAGATGAAAAGAGGACAAATATGTTTATAAATGATGAATATGATATTTTAGATGAAGATGACAAATTAGATGATTTAAATAAAAATGAAGATATGGAAAGTATAGAAAGTATAAAAAGTTTTGAACAAATGATTGTTGCTGAAAAACAAAGAGAAAAAATGGCTGCACTTGGTCAGTTAGCCGGGGGTATAGCCCATGACTTCAACAATCAACTTATGAGCATTATAGGCAATGCTACCATGATTCAAAAAACTGATGATTTGGAAAAAATAAAAAATTATGCAGATCGAATAATACATATTTCTCAAAGTTCGGCAAATTTAATAAAAAAAATATTGATGTTTTCAAAAAAAGAAAGCACTATTAACGAAGAAGTAGACTTGAAAAATATAATGGACAACACATATTCCATGATTGAATCCATACTGGATAAAAAAATTGAAGTTAAATATTCTTACAGGGCTTCTAATAATTTAGTGATGGGAAATGAAGCCCAAATAGAAAATTTAATAATCAATTTAGTTATAAATTCAAGGGATGCTATAAATGAATCTGGCGGTGTAATAAATATTAGTACAACCGATACAGTAATACTTTCAGAATTTGATTTAAGTCATGGTGAAATTATAAAACCAGGAGAATATATTAAAATATTTGTTGAAGATAATGGTTCAGGAATGAGCGAAGAAACTTTTAATAAAATATTTGAACCATATTTTACTACAAAAACAAAAGCTAAAGGTACGGGATTGGGCATGTCCGTTGTATTTGGTACGGTTAAATCCCATTCAGGATATATTAATGTAAACAGTAAAGTAAATGAAGGAACTACAATAGAAATATATTTTCCTGTTATGAAAAAGGAAGCAAAGTCAGAAATAATAGAACTAACCGAATTAATAGAACTAACTGAAAAAAGCAATTTAATTATGATTGTGGATGATGATGATAATGTTCTTGATATAGAAGAAGAATTGTTTGAAGATTTAGGTTATAATGTTGTAAAATTTAATAACCCTCTTAATGCTCTGAAATATTATAAAGAAAATTATAAAAAAATTAGTTTTACAGTTTTAGATATAATGATGCCAGAAATGAGCGGTAAAATACTTTATAAAGAATTACAAAAAATAAACAAAGATGTTACAACAATTTTTATTTCTGGGTACAGTGGTCAAAAGGATTTTGAAGAAATAAGTAATATGGGACTTACAATTATCGAGAAACCATTTACATTTACAGATTTATCCACACAGGTAGCTAAAATATATGGGTAAAATTAAAACGGCATAACTATTTTTCAAAAAATCAGTTATGTCGTTTTTTAATTGTTAAGATAACTTAACAATTTTTCTTGCTACATGTTTTGACAAATCTTAAATATTTGATAGAATGTAATTGAAAAATAGTGACATTTTATATTTATATATATTTAATTTAACTTAACTTAATGGAGGAAAAAATGGATTTTAACGAAATGCTAAATTATACGGAAATAAAACCTTTTGGTGATTTAGCCATAATAGCTATGAAAGGCTGTGAAGAAGTAGCTTCTAAAATAGATTACTACTTGAAGGATTGGAGAAAAAACCAAAATGTAAATGGGGAAACATATTTGCTTGAAGCTGCATGCCCAAGATTTGGCTCTGGTGAAGGCAAAGGTGTTATCTATGAAACAGTAAGAGGTAAGGACGTTTACATTATATCTGATGTGTTTAATTATGGTGTTACATTCAAAATGTATGGAATGAATGTTCCTATGAGTCCTGATGATCACTACCAAGATTTAAAGCGTATAATTGCAGCAATAAATGGTAAAGCAAGAAGAATGACAGTTATAATGCCAATGCTTTATTCAGGAAGACAACATAAAAGAGCTACAAGAGAATCTTTAGACTGTGCTATTGCTTTACAAGAATTAACTTCAATGGGTGTTGAAAATATTATATCTTTTGATATCCATGACCCAAGAGTCCAAAATGCTATTCCTCTACATGGTTTTGAAGATTTTCATCCTCACTATCAAATGATTAAATCATTTGTTAGAACAGAGCCTGATGTTAAAATAGATAGAAATCATATGATGATAATTTCACCTGATGAAGGCGGAATGTCAAGATGTATGTATTATTCTTCAGTAATGGAACTTAGTCTTGGAATGTTTTATAAAAGAAGAGACTATACAGTAATAGTAAATGGTAAAAACCCAGTTGTAAGCCATGAATTTTTAGGTGAAAATATAGAAGGAAAAGATGTAATTGTCGTTGATGACATGATTGCTTCAGGGGATTCTATGATTGATGTAGCTAAAAAATTAAAAGAAAGAAATGCTAAAAATGTTTATGTATTTTCTTCATTTGGATTATTTACTGAAGGCTTAGAGAAATTTGATAAAGCTTTTGAAGAAGGAATTATAAAAAGAGTTTTCACAACTAATTTAATTTACAGAAAACCTGAATTGCAAAATAAAGAATGGCATACAGAAGTTGATATGTCAAAATATATTGCTCATATAGTTGATACATTAAACTATGACAGGTCTTTAAGTGAATTATTAGATCCAGTTCAAAAAATTAAAAGCATATTACAACAGCAATAATTATATAGCATAACTAATATAAAAAGCCTGCAAAAAATTAATTACAGGCTTTTTTTGTGAAATATCCCATACTGAGATATAAAACTAATTTTAATTGTTAGAATTAGATATTATATTTCATTAATTAATTGTTAATAATAAAAAAATTGAAAATCTTAATACTATATGATATAATTATAAATTATATTAAAGTAACATAGAAACGAAGAACTTATAAATATACATATAAATTTAAACGGACTTAAGTCAGGAGGAAAAAATGGCTTTCAGAATGGATATAGGTATTGACCTTGGTACAGCAAGCGTATTAGTTTATATAAAAGGTAAAGGAATAGTAGCAAACGAACCTTCTGTAGTTGCAATAGATACAAATACAAATAAAATACTTGAAGTAGGTGAAGAAGCAAGAAAAATGCTTGGACGTACACCGGGAAATATAGTAGCAATAAGACCTTTAAGAGATGGTGTAATATCAGATTTTGATATTACTGAAAAAATGTTAAAATATTTTATTAAAAAAGCTGTTGGAAGTTCTTTTGTAAAACCAAGAGTTATTGTTTGCGTACCAAGCGGTGTAACTGAGGTGGAAAAAAGAGCAGTGCTTGAAGCTGCAACTAATGCAGGGGCTAAAAAAACATATTTAATTGAAGAACCTGTTGCAGCTGCTATAGGAGCTGGTCTTGATATTACAAAACCATCAGGCAATATGATTATAGATATGGGCGGAGGAACTACTGATATAGCAGTTATTTCTTTAGGTGGTATAGTTGTAAGTCGTTCAATTAAAGTTGCAGGAGATAAATGCGACGAAGCTATAGCAAGATATGTAAGAAAAAAATATAATGTTATGATTGGACTAAGAAGTGCTGAAGAGTTAAAAATAAATATAGGTACAGCATACCCTATTGAAGAAGAACAGTTTATGGAAATCAGAGGAAGAAATCTTGTAACAGGACTTCCTGTAAATTTAACTATTTCATCAACTGATTTATTAGAAGCTATGGAAGAACCAATTACTTCTATTGCTGATGCAGTACATTCTGTACTTGAAAAAACTCCTCCTGAATTAGCAGCAGATATAAGTGAAAAAGGTATAGTAATGACTGGTGGAGGCTGCTTAATTAAGGGTCTTGATAAACTTATTTCAAAAAGAACGGGATTAACTGTTTCTATTGCTGAAGATGCTGTTTCATGTGTTGCAAAGGGAACAGGTCAATCATTAGAACATATGGATATATTGAAAGATTCATTGTTAACATCGGACATAAAAACTAATTATAGCAGAGCATAAGCAATAGATAAAAGATAAAAGATAAAAGAT
>DIVM01000312.1 GCA_002435835.1 Firmicutes bacterium UBA6132 | reverse complement strand
TAAAACTGTATGGGAAATTGCACAGTATTATACGGATGCGTTTTTTAAAGATATAGAAAAATTAAATATAAAAAAAGCAGATGTAGTAGCTAAAGCAACAGACTATATAAATGAATATATTGAATTTATAAAAACACTTGAACAAAAGGGTTTTACATATGTTGCAAATGGCAATGTTTATTTTGATATAACAAAAGTAGAAAATTACACAAAACTTTCTAAAATGGATTTAGATTCTCTTCAAACAGCTTCAAGAGATGAAGTTACCGAAGATTTGCACAAGAAAAATCCTCAAGATTTTGTATTATGGTTTACGAAGTCTAAATTTGAAAATCAAGCAATGAAATGGGAATCACCATGGGGTGTAGGTTATCCAGGATGGCATATTGAATGTTCTGTTATTAGCTTAAAAAATCTTGGTGAGCAAATGGATATTCACTGTGGTGGAGTTGACCACATTCCTGTTCATCACACAAATGAAATTGCCCAAACTGAAAGTTATACAGGTAAACAATGGGTGAAATATTGGTGGCATGGAGAATTTTTATTAGACAATGAAGGAAAAATGAGTAAATCAAGTGGTGAATTTTTAACATTATTATTACTTGAGAAAAAGGGTTTCAATCCTTTATCATATAGATATTTTATTTTAAATTCTCATTACAGAAAACAGCTTGCATTTACTTTTGACTCATTAAAATCTGCTGAAAATGCATATTTTAAATTAAAAAGCCGTGTTAAAGCAGTTGCAGATTTACAAAATAAAGCAAATGAAAAAATAACTAATGCAGTAAACAAATATAAAAATGATTTTAAAGCACATATAGAGGATGATTTAAACACTGCAAATGCAATTACAGTTTTATATGAATTATTAAAAGCTGACGATTTAAATTCTTCTGAAAAACTATATTTAATTGAAGAATTTGAAAAAGTTTTATCCCTAAGTTTATTAAACTTTGAAGAAGAAAATAAGAATGTTAGTGTAAATGATGAAGAAGTTAAATATATAGAAGAAATGATTCAAAAAAGAACAGAAGCAAAGAAAAATAAAAATTTTGCTTTAGCAGATTCCATAAGAAATGAACTTTTGGAAAAAGGAATTGTTTTAGAAGATACAAGGCAAGGTGTCAATTGGAAGATAATGAATTAATCAGAAAAATAGAAAATAAAGAAGCTAAAGATAAAGATAAAATTATAATGTATTCGCCTGCACAGCTTGCCTATGCAGGCGATAGCGTATATGAGCTTTTAGTTAGAAGCTATATTTTAAAAAAACATGATTTAAATGTTAATAAAATGCACAAATATGCTGTTAAATTTGTTAGGGCAAAAGCACAGGCTAATTTTGTGAAAGAGCTTTTACCTATTTTAAATGAAGAAGAAATAAGAATGATTAAAAGAGGAAGAAATGCTAAAGTAACATCATCTCCTAAAAATGCAGACTTATTAGAATACAGATATGCAACTGGGTTTGAGACAATGTTTGGTTATTTATACCTTAATAATGAATTGGATAGACTTATGGAGCTTTTTAATAAAATAATTGATATTGCAAATAATACGGATAATATGAATAATAAATAATTCAAATGAAAAGGAAAATGTAAAATAAGATGAGAGTAATAGAAGGAAGAAACCCAGTAATCGAAGCATTAAAAAATGATGTTCAAATAGATAAAATATTAATAAGTAAAGAAACTGTACAAGGCGGCATAACTGAAATTTTAAATTTGGCAAAAGAAAGACATATATTAGTTAAATATGTTGATAAGAAAGCTCTTGAAAAAATAAGTGAAAACGGAAGACATCAGGGGATTATAGCTGAAGCTATGGAATATGAGTATAAAGAAATAGATGATATAATAAAATATGCTTCAAAAAAAGGCGAAAAGCCATTTGTAATAATTCTTGATGAAATAACAGATGTTCATAATTTAGGTGCAATTATTCGTTCTGCTGAATGTTTAGGTGCTCATGGTGTAATTATTCCAAAAAGACGAGCAGCTCAAGTTAACGGTATAGTTGCAAAATCTTCTGCAGGAGCTGTTGAATATCTGCCAGTTGCAAGAGTTACAAATATAAATCAAACAATAAAAGAATTAAAAGCGCAAGGATTTTGGATTTATGGTGCTGACATGGCTGGAAAAAATGTTTACGAAGAAAAATTTGATGGTGCTGTTGGTTTAGTTATTGGAAGTGAAGGATCTGGCATAGCAAGATTAGTAAAAGAAAATTGTGATTCGCTAATAAAAATTCCTATGAAGGGCAATATAAATTCTTTAAACGCATCATGTGCGGCTTCAATTATTATATACGAAGTTATGAAGCAAAGGGGCAGATAAAATGCCTCGCACAAAAAAAGAATATTTGTTCATTGATGGATACAATATCATAAATCAATGGTCTTATTATAAAGATATGTCAAGAAATATTGAAAACAGCAGAATTAAATTAATAGAACTTTTAGTTGAATATCAAGCATACAGGGGCATTAAAGTTATTATTGTTTTTGATGCCCATTTAGTAAAAGGAAGTTTAGAAAAAAAAGAAAAAGTTGATGGAATAGAAATAGTTTATACAAAAGAACATGAAACTGCAGATAGTTATATAGAAAAGCAGCTTGATAAAATAGGAAGATATGAAAGAGTGCAAGTTGCAACTTCTGATAATTCTATACAACAAATTGTATTAGCAAGGGGCGGAACAAGAATTTCTGCTCAGGAAATGATAATGGAATTAGAGAATACTAAAAAGAATATTAGGACAATAACTGATACGCCTCGACAAAAAGGAACAAATATTGACCAAATAATAGATCCTGAAACTTTAAGAAAATTACAAAAACTAATTAAAAATAGTTAATATCTTGACGAATTTTAAATAATGAAATATAATTTTATCATAATAAATTAGAGGGAAATCATGAATAATTCAATAGCTTTATTCAAAGGAAGCGTATGTTATGATGATACAGTTGAATATGAAAAACTTACAGATATTGAACTTATTCAAAAAATAAGATTGGGCGAAGAAAGAGCTGAAAAATATCTGTATGTTAAATATTCTTTTTTAATTAGAAAAATGGTTAGTTCTTTTTACATTTTGGGTGCGGATTCAGACGATTTGTTTCAGGAAGCAATGATTGGTTTTGTAAGTGCAGTTAAAAATTTTAATTATCATATTAATGATAATTTTAAGTATTTTGCAGAAGTATGTGTTAGAAGACAATTAATATCTGCTATAAGGAAAAATAAATCACATCAAATTTTAAATATAATTTCTATGTATGATTTTAACTCTGAGTCAGAATATAGCGAAAGCATAATTGAAAAATTAGCTGAAAAGGAAGAGATTATTCCAGAAAACGTTATATTACATAAAGAACATATGAATGAATATAAAAGAATTACTGAAGAAGTATTAAGCCGCTTTGAAATAGAAGTATTAAATGAATACACAAAAGGTAAAACATATGAAGAAATATCTTATGTCTTAAAGAAAGATACTAAATCAATTGATAATGCAGTACAAAGAATACGAAAAAAAATACATAAAACACAAACACAAGAAAAATAATCTGAGTTGAAGTCAAAATTACTTTTTTGTTTTTACTATTGACAACATTTTCAGTTAATAGTAAAATAATGTAGATATGCCTGCGTAGCTCAGTCGGCAGAGCACTTCATTGGTAATGAAGAGGTCGGCAGTTCGAATCTGCTCGTAGGCTCCAAATGCGGCAAAGCCGCAATGAACATTATTCATTGGGTTTTGGATAGAAATTATATTATAAATATAGGTAAGTATAAAAAATATGGAGGAAACAAATGGCAAAGCAAAAATTTGAAAGAAATAAACCACACGTTAATGTTGGAACAATCGGACACGTTGACCACGGTAAAACTACTTTAACAGCAGCAATAACAAAAACATTACATGACAGAAACGGTACTGGTGAAGCTGTAGATTTCGCTAATATCGATAAAGCACCAG
>DIVM01000140.1 GCA_002435835.1 Firmicutes bacterium UBA6132 | reverse complement strand
AAAAATTCTTTTGATGGCTTTTGAAATCCAATGCTTTGAGAATCAAAAATGTCTTCAAAAAATTCATATAAGCCTGACTGCTTCAATCGCTTTATCTGAGTTTGAGTTATGCCATTAGTAATAACATACAGTCTATGGGATACAGATAAGCTCTGACACACTTCTAAAGCTCCTTCCATATGCTGACATCCATTGCCCAAAAGTTCTCTATACAGATTTTCCCATTCAATGCCATCCACAACTTTTCCAAGTCTTAACATAGTTTCTGAAAATCTTGAGTTTAGCACATCATCTAATACAATATTTCCATTTTCATAATCAGCCCATAGTTGTTTGTTGACGGAATTATATACCCGAAACAACTCATCCGAAAAGGTATATCCGTGTTGCTGAAACAATTTGTTTAACGAATCAGTTTCATTAGCGCTGAAATCTAACAATGTATCATCTAAATCAAATAAAAGTATTTTATAACTCATTTTTCCTCCCCTAAAATATAAATAATCTTTACTTCGTCTCATTTTACAATTGAAAATTAATACTATTTTTAATATTATATCATAAACTGTAAATTTTTCCAAACGCTTATATTTGTTTTAAGAAATAAAACTTAAATTGCATTTTACATAATTATTTGCACGTATTTTTGCAGTAATTTTTACATACAGTTTTATAAGTGTAATAAATTTATTACATATATTTTTACTTGCAAAATCCTATGCAAAAATTAATGTAATTCTTGTTGCAAAGTAATGTAAATGTTGAAATTTAGACAAAATTAAAGAGCACAAAACTTATTGTAATTTTGCATTCAAAAACATTTGTAAATTTGTTGTTTGCACCCCTAAATAAACCCATTAAGAGCATATTTTGCTCTTCTTTTTTATTGGTTAATAACCAGCCTCTACAACACAGTAAAATGCAGATACATCAATTCATGCAAAAGTTGATTATCAGTATAATCCTGTCGATTTAGTTAATATAGTAGATGAATTTAACCCATTGGAACAATTTAAAGCTAAGAAAAAGGTGTTTTATTATTATAAAGAGTTAAAATCAATCCATGCAATTTTATTATTAGTGAACTAATTATAAAGATGCTTAACAAAGTATTTAAATAGGTAAATATAATGTGATTATTTACTAATCAAATAAATTCTTTAACAAGAAAGATAGAGTAGTAATAGCTCTATCTTTTTTTATTATACAAGTTGTATAAAAATAAAAAAAGTATTGTCGATATACAATAATAGTATTGCCGATATGCAAATAAAGTATTGTCAATACTATTGAAAAATGAACAATTATTACATTTATTTTTTTTAAAAAAACCTGTACAAAATGTACAATATGATGTATAATTATATCAACTTTGAATTTTATATATGCGCGCATACAAGTAACAATTATTATGAAATTATACGATATTATTTAGTTAAGAAAGGAAGAAGATTTATGAGTGAAAAATATTCTTATAGTGAAGCAGCTTAGAGATTAGGAATAAGAGAAAGAATAATTGAAGGAAGTTGAGTTAGGGGGCATTGATGACTATAGCTTTAAAACATTCAGAAATAATAAGTGGCAGGGGACACATGGAACATGTTAATAAAATTGTAAATAATTTTATTGAAACACAAAGAAAAAATAGAATTATAATCTCTGATGAACATAAAAGAGAATTAAATAAAGTTACTAAAATACTCGTAGCAAAACATAAATCTTCAAAGCCTGTTGTAATACATTCATGCTTAGGCTTTGGGAAATCAACTTTACTTTTAGAATATATAAAGTATATGTGCGATATAGATGATGAATTTAGTGCTTTAGTTGTTAAAAAAACAATCAAAGAATGTAAAGAGTTTGCTATTGGATTAGGATTGAAAAAGGAGTATAAACAAAGGTTGGCATTTGGAAAAGAAAAGGATGTAAGAGAGATTTATAATACTAATGAGGAAAAATTTATTGCATTAGCTTTACGAGGATTTAATTATGATGATTGTAGGAAGAATATAATTAATCCTAAAGAAGGAGATTTATCTAAAGAGAAATTGGTTGAAAAGTATGGGGATAGAGTTCAAGTGTATACTCAAAATATATGTAACGATTGCAATGAATTTTGTACAATTAAAAATGCAAAAAATAATATTCACAAGTATAGAATTGTTGTTGCAACACATATGAGATTGTTTTTAAGTAATGATAATAAGGATATACTTAATAGCTTGATTCAATGGGAAGATGCTGAAGGAAATAAACATAAGCGTCAATATGTGTTTGTAGATGAAAAGTTGGATACAGTTGATTATGATTATTTCAAATTAAAGGTATGGAATGATTTATGTCCAAAGATTTTAGCATCACCTGTTATTAGTGAGGAGATTAAAGAAAACATAAATAAAGTAAATAGTTATTTGATTAATCTTCCATACCCAAATAATTCAGACCTAAAAAATGAAAGAAAACCCTATGATACTAATTTTGAGTTTGATAAATCTATAAAATCCATGATAAAAGTTCATAAACCTGTAAATCTTCCTCTTTATTTTTTGAAAAGGCTTGTAGAATTAATAAAAATGTTGTTATAGGTATAATAAATAATTCAACTATTATACTAAATGTAAATGTACTTTGCATAAATTCTATAATAACTATAATCGAAAAATTAGCTTTAATAGCTTGCTTAAAGTAATTATCATCAATGTTTTTATTAATACTTCCAAAACAAAGCGGTATTCCTGCAAATATTATCCAAATAATTATATTTTTAATAAAAATTGGTTTCCAAAATTTTGTTAAAGAAAATAAATAGGTAAACATGACACCATAAAGTATAAAGCAAATTGTCGGAATTATAAGTTTTTTATGACATGCAGATTTTATGACATCTATTAAAGGTTTTTGAGTGCTTTTTTTGTGAAACAGAAATACTAAAAGTATAAATACCCAAATAATTGTTGCTAATTCCCTTGTGGAAAAAATTTTCATTTGTAATTAACCCCCTATCACATTTCCAAATAAAGATATTTATGCACGATTCAAGAATGTATACTAATTTTATTATTTTCAATTTAAAATAGAAAAATCAATTGAGCAGAGTATTAAAAATGTTTATATAAACACAACAAGCATAGATATTATTTCATAATACTATCTATAATAAAAAATAGGATAATCATAATCAGCATTAAAATTAAAGGGGAACTTTTTTTTATTGAACTAATTCTGCCATTTGTTTTGTTAACATTGAATAAATCTATAATTGATTTAAATATATAACCAAACATGTACACTAACATTGTTACAATTCCATAATCAGAAATGAAAGGAACGTTAAAGTAAGTGAAAATAAATTGGTATGCCCATATTATAATTGTATATGTTGTAATAAATATTATTGTATCTAAAAAAATTTCTTCGTAAAATTCAGTTTTCATATTTTTTATATCGTTTTGTATTAGTGAATCACTTAACTCTATTAATCCTTTTATATAAGCTTCTCGCTCTTGCGTTTTGTCAGTTTCTTCAGAAATAGAGTTTATTTCTTTTTCTTTATTCTGATAGTATTTTAGTTCTTCTCCTTGCTTACTAATAATGAAGGTTACAGTTGTTTCAAATTTATATATTTTACATATTAGCACTATTATAAATATAATTATTATTAAAATTAAATTCAAAATTGTACAAAGGATAGATAATTTAATTATATCCAATGTCATAAACAATTCTCTTTCATATATGAAAATACATGATAAGCTTGGGGCAGTAAAAATAAATATTCCTATGATTATCTTCAGAATTTTTCCATATTCTTTATTATTTAATAACTCGATAACATTCTTATATATTTCTTGCATATTAAATTTACCTCTAATCATTTAAGTTTATTCGTATATAATACATTAAAATCCAATATTTGTCAAAAAACGATTTCTATATATTAATATAATAGATTGTCTCTATATAGATAACACATTAAGTTTATTGCATCTATGATGAGAAATACTTATATAAACAAGTTGCAGAAATAACAGGAATAAGTAAAAGCACATTAATAAGAGCAAATAGAGGGTAGCTAATAAGTTATTCTCTTTTTTTATGTGGGGGTGTATTTTACAGATTGTGTTGTTGATAAAATTTATATAGTAGGTGAAGCACTTCTAATCTCAATTAAAGTGTTTGTATGTAACGATGCTTGTACTTTGGTAAATATTGCTATATAATAAAACAAAAGAAATAAATTCTTATTAGATAAATTGGTTTAATAAATTATATTTAAATTTAATAGAAAATTGAAATATAAAGAAAGAAGGAAAATAAAATGAGGATTGTATTTAGGGACAGTGATTTTACAGAGAAATCATGGGAAAGAATAAGCGATGAATTAGATATAGATATAAGGTCAAGTGCGATTATATTTTATGATATAAATGAATATCAAGCTTTAAATAAAATGACAGGTGAAATTTTTGATTATCGTCAAGTAAAAACAGATGAGCAATGGAATGAGTATATGAAATTTGAAGAAATATATTTAGATGATGAAAGAGCTAATGACAAAAAGTACAATTGGGAAATTGTGTTTATTAAAAGAAGAAAAAGGTGGAGAGGTATGGCTATTAGTACGAATTACCGTTTAAGGAGAAATTTAAATGATAATGAAGAGTTTTCTTACGGCATCAAAAGAGAAGTTAAAAAATATGAAGATATAGAAAAAGTAAAAGCAGAAATAAAGGATGTAATTAATAACAAGCAAATTATTAATAGGGATGATAAAATGCTTGCGCTAAACAAATCTGAATTTGAAAAAATACTTAAAATATATAAAAATATTATGGGTTATCAAATAGCTGAAGATGAATTATTTAAAAAAGAAGAAACATTTATTAACATATTATTTGATTAAAATTAAAATGCAGTAAATGAAATAAAAATTTTATTTAGCAAATGGTTATCAGGAAAATGTTTGATTGATAAATAGTATAAATTATGTTACTATGACTTATGAAATATATGGAAGAAATGATGTAAATTAATTTTAACAATTGGAGAGCTAAATGGATGCGTATTTTCTTAATAGAGATGTTGCAAAGTTAAATGAAATACCAATGTCAGAAGTACTTGAAAATAAAATTTTTGCAAATGATAGATTTGATGATAAGGTTCACAACAAGTTAATTATAAAAAATTCTACATTTGCGACTATGGGATTTAAGGATAATAGCTTTAAAGATTGCAAATTTAACTATTGTACTTTTATTAATTGTTACTTTAGAAATGCTAAATTTATAGATGTTGAATTTATTGGGTGTAATTTTTTTGACTGCAATTTTGAAGGTACAAGCTATAATAATTGCGATTTTAGATATGCAAAATTTAAGGACTGTTTTATTAATTATGATGATTTTAAGTGTTGCCTCCCAAAAGAAGAGAATATTAGACGTAAACTGTGCATGAATTTGTCAATTGAAAGTTTAAAGTCGGGATTAGAAGGTGAATATAAAAAATATTATTTTGAAGAAATGGATGCAACTGAAAAATACAATTATGAAATATTCTTAAGAAGACAGCATTATTACAAAAATAAATATAGTGGATGGGATGCTTTTTTAGCTTTAATTAGAATAATTATAGGAAAAATAAACAAATGTCTTTGGGGTTACGGGGAAAAATTAATTACATTAGTAAATAACATTTTTTTTATCCTTCTGATTTTTTCAATTCTTTATTGTTTATTTGGAGAAGTCTTTCTTTTTAATGGTAATGACATACCAAGTAAGTTAAGCTTTTTCGATAGTTTTTATTTAAGTATATGCAAGTTTACAAATATATCATCAGATATTACATCAAAGGTATCTTATGTTAGACATTTTTTTATAGCAGAAGGCGTATTGGGATTAATTTTGATGGGATTTTTCATAACAGCTTTATATAGAAATATAAATAGAAGGTGAGTAGTATAATTATTAGATTTAATATTCTTAATAAGCCATATAAGATAAAAGCTGACAATATTATTGCGATTTTTCTATTTGGTTCTGTAGCAAGAGATGATTATGATGAGTATAGTGATGTAGATATTTTTATACTAATAGAAGACTGTTTGGAAGAAGACTATCTGAAATATAAAATGGATTTTGCTAATCAATTATGTATACCAATAGATTGGATTTCATTATATAGAAAATCAACAATTGATAATATGGCTAAATATGGCTCTTATTTTTTGTGGCATATAAAGACAGAGGGCATTAAATTGTTTGAAAAAGATTTATATTTTAGTAATACTTTAAATTGCTTAGTGAGATATACTAAGGTAAAAAATGATATTATGGAATACGAGGAAATTTGCAAAGATATAAAAAACTCTTTAGCAGTTGACAACTTAACCTTAAATTATGAGCTTAATTTAATTTCTTCAATTATTAGAAATACCTCTATAGCTATGTTGTTTATGAACAACAGTTATGTCTTTGGAAGAGTGACTCCTGTAAAATTATGTTTAGAAATGTTAGATGGTAAACTTAAGTTTAATTTAGATGATTATATAAGATTATATAAATACCGTTTGTTCTATTCAAGAAATAACAAACAAATACATATTAGAAATGTAGATAAAAGTTATGTGGAATTTTGGTTAAAAAATGCTAATGATATGCTTAATTTTGCAATGAAATTTATTGAATATGGAGGGTTTAGATGAAATATAAAAATTCAATTCATGATTTAGATGTGCTATTTGATTTAAAAAATAGACAACCATATTTATTTAGAACAAGATTAGAGAGAACATTAATTAGATTAGAAGAACAAGCTAAAAAACAAAACGATATAGAAATGTTAGACTTTTGTTATGAAATAATGACAAAATTAAATTGTATTTCAGACAAAAGTAATCAAACTCCCGAAGGTACATTAAAAAGTTTTATTCTTTTAGAAGAGGATTTAACTAAATTAAGGCGAATGGTTGAAATGTAAATTGAGTTTTATATAATTATGAGAGAGGAAATAAATATAATGAAATTCAAAAGAGCAATTTTCAGCTTAATAATTTGTGCATTATTAGTATTTAGCACTAAACCTGCTTTTGCAAACTCTATCTTGCAAAAGATTGAAGTATTAATTAATAGCATAAATCTTTATATAAATAATGAACAGGTTGTAGTAGATAATTTTCTCTATAAGGGGACAACCTATATTCCTTTAAGAGCGGTCGCTGAAATGAATGGAATGGAAGTCAAATGGAACAATGAAAGCCAAAGGGTTGATTTAGTTAGTAATGAAGCTTTTAATATGAAAACAACAGATGGAAAGTACAATATAATTGGTGGTAATCCAAAGATTTTTACAGATGGGAATTATTTTAAATGGGATTACTTAACGATAGTTTTCGATAACAATACTAAAAAGATAAAAGATAACAACAATGTTGTATTAATTGATTATAAAGGTAATCGAATAGATGTAGAATGTCAGTCAGGAATTACATCAAAAGATAATCTTCTTATAATTCCTGAAAATGAGTTAGAACTAAATACATATTATAGTTTATATATACCGAAAGATAACATAATAATGGAAAATGGTGATTTATACGGTGAAGAAATACTAATATATTTTAAAACAGCTACTAATGCTATTAGGGGTAGAATATCATCAGAAGATGATTTGCTTAGAAATTTAGTAATTATAAGAGATATTAGTGGAAAAGAATATTCAACTAATGTAGTAGGGAAAAATGAATTTTATTTTTCTAATATACCATCGGGCAAATATGAGGTTTTAATTGATAATAAAATATTCGGAAACATTTCAGTAGAGGATAATAAAATTAATACTGTAACAATAATAAAAAAATAATTTTTATAATATGGTATTGTTAAATGGTGTATTTTTAGTAAAAGTGTCGTCATTTACTCAAAAATTCCATTAAGAAGAATTGTTTATTTTTGTTCGATTATGCTTTATATAATTATAAAATGCGTTACATTTGAAGATGTAGATATTACTAATGATTATCTTATAGCACTATCTAAAATTGCAAGTGAAGTTTTAATTGCTTTTATTTCAATTGATAGTTTTATAATGACATTTTACAGTAAAACTATAAAAAATAATGATGAAAGCATTAAAATATTAGGAATAGAATTAGAAAATGAATATGCTGATAGATTTGATTTGTTTTTTAAAAATGAAGGTGAATAGATATTTAGAGTAGCGAACAAGCTATCATTAGTTTTAGACATGAGAACTTAATCATTATAATAAATAAAAAGAAGGGTACATATGAAGAAAGTTGTTTATGAAGTGATAATTGGTATATTTGCATTAACGGCTGTAATTTTTGCAATAATTGATATATCAATGGGATTAAATAGTTGGCAGATACTCCTTGATAATATTATTTTAGTAATATTTATTGGTGATTATTTTATTAGGTTATTTATCTCAAAAAACAAGAAACAATTTATAAAGAATAATGTTTTTGATTTAATTGCAATTATACCATTTAATTCTGCTTTTAGGGCTTTTAGAATTGCTAAGTTATCGAAAGTATTAAGCTTTGCTAAAGTTGCAAAATTTTCAAAACTAATTGTTTATACAATGCGTTTGTTTGAAAAAGCAAAAACATTCTTTAATACAAATGGTTTTAAATATATAATTATCTTAACGTTTACTCTTATATTAATGGGAGGAGTTTTAATACATTATGCTGAAGAAATGAGTATTCAAGATGGAATTTGGTGGGCATTTGTAACAGCTACTACAGTCGGATATGGTGATATATCTCCCGTCACACCTGTTGGAAGAATGATAGCTACTGTATTAATGATTGTTGGTATAGGATTAATTGGTTCATTAACAAGTACAATTACATCTTACTTTTTGAATATTAAGAATAGAACTGTAAAAGATGAAATTATAGAAAATGTAAAAAACAGAATAGATGATATAGAAAATCTTTCAGATGAAGATATTGATGATATTTATAAAGTTTTAAAAAGTTTAAAAAATAATAATTAACTAAATTTTAACCTAATAGATTTAGATTTAAAAGTATTGAGGGGGTGGTTATTATAGGATTTAGATATAGAAAAAGTTTGATTATATTTACACTCCTTTATATTACTTTATTATAATAAGGAAGAAAGTCGTACAAGCAATACATAAAAATATTAAACTTATAGATTTATCGTGTTATAAATTTATAATCATTCATATGGTATAATTATCATATATGTGATATAATGATGTAAAGTAAATTGTGGATTGAATGTTGAAAAAACTGTGGATTTAAAGTTGAAAAAATGTTTGAATTTCAACGATGGTTTGGGAACAACTCTTTATAAAATTAAATCAACTATGTGTAATTGTGGTGCTAAATCAATAAAAGAACTTCAAGAAAATGGAAGACTTAGTATAGCGTCCGCTGTATCTATTTCAGAAGGTTCTGCACATGATGTAATACTCAAAAATCAATAAATAAGGATTTTGACATATTGCCAAGTTTAAAATTTGTTAGTTATAATTAGAAAAATATATGTAATCCATTAATGTTTTTTTAAAAAAATTGAGCATCTAAAGACTGGTTTCTTATAACCAGTCTTTATTTTTTTTACTCTTAAAACCTGATTATCAAGCCTGAATTTTATTAATTGTGCATTGCTTGCTCATTAAATACTTAGTAATAGATTATTTATTTTCTTGAATTTCAAATTTAGATGGTGGTATTTGAACTATTTGTTCAAGATTTATCCCAGGTATTTTTACTGGTATAGGATTTAATCTATAAGTAAGAACACTTGTTATTCCTGGGTAAAAATGAACATTATTTGTTTGTGCAGTATAATATCCTAAGGCGTCTACTCTTACATTATATGATGTGAAATAATAATCCTGTCCGATATCCAAGTAATATTCCGTAGGTACAGTGAATATAGGAGTTTTTCCATTACCATTTGTAGTAGCTACTTGAACTGGAGCTTCGCCACTAAACCTATCCAAAATATATATTGTTACTAAAGCATTTTCTATGGGAATTTCGTTGTTAGAAAATACAGTAACTTCTAAAAATCCAAATTGCTGGTCTGTAATACTTGTTTCAGGCATTGTAGTATTATTACTTATTACATCGCTAAATATTTTTTGATTGCTGTTAATATTGTTATATCTATTACATTGATGAAACCTATTGTTCAATTATATTCACTCCTATATTATTTATATTTATTACTCATTAGGTGTGGGCGGTGGCAATTGAATTCTTTGTTCAAGATTTATACCGGGTATTGATATTGGAGTAGGATATAAAACAGTATTAAACACTGTTGTTATTCCTGGGTAAAAACGAACATTATTTGTCTGTGAAGAATAATATCCTAAAGCATCTACTCTTAAATTGTATGCAGTAAAGTAATAATTCGGTCCTACTTCTTCGCCCAAATAATATGCAGTTGGTATTGTAAGTGTAGGAGCTTTGCCAGTTGAATCTGTAGTAGCTATTTGAACAGCGGCTTCACCTGCGAACCTATCTAAAATAAATACTGTAACTATTGCATTTTCTATAGGCGTTCCATCATTGGCAGATACATTAACTTCCAGAAATCCAAAAATTTGTGTTTTATCAGTTTCTGGTACAACTGAATTGCTTTTGCTTATATTATAATAATTGTTTTTATAAATGTTGATATTTTTATTATGATCTTGATAATATCTATTGTACAATTTATACACCTCCTTTTATAATGAAAAAGTTTATTATAAATCAATATATTCTAATAGA
>DIVM01000305.1 GCA_002435835.1 Firmicutes bacterium UBA6132 | reverse complement strand
GGACCACTTTCATAGGCACACACAGGAAGAGATGTTACTTCAGTAATCAATTTAGAAGTTGTACCGGTACCGCATAAATAATGTTTTGAAAGTTCCTCTTTGTTTTCTTTTATCCAATTAATCAAACTATTTTTCATATTGTCATGAGCTATTAGTGCTATTTGCTTTTGTTTTCTTATATTATTTAATTTTCTCATAATTACTCCTAATAAATATTGTGTATATCTTTATTATAAATATTAAGTGTAAATTAGTAAATAAATTTATAAATATATATTAATTTATGACCTAAATTTATAAAATAAAAAACATAAATTTAAATCCAAATAATCTAAATTTATGTTTTTTTATTTTTATTTAATTATTTATTTACTTTTCGCCTATTAACAACATTAAGTTTAAAACAATTCCTACTATTGCTGCTGTAGCTATAGCTGGTAATTGTATTCCAAACATAGGGATCATTCCGCCTTCAAAACCAAAGCTTCCACCTAATCCTACAATTAATATTACTGCTATAACTGCAAGGTTTTTTGAATTAAACATATCAACTTTTCTGTCCATCATAATTGTTATACCTTGTGCTGCTATAACTCCGAACAAATAAATTGATAATCCGCCAATTACACTTGTTGGTATTGAGTATATAATATTGATTAAAGGTGTAAAGCATGAAATTATCATTGTAAGTACAGCCGCAAGCATTAATACATAAACTGAGAAGTTTTTAGAAATTGCCATTGCGCTTATATTTTCTCCATAATTAGTTCCTGCTGGACCACCTATAAATCCTGATATAATATCACCTATACCGTCCCCTACTAAGTTTAATCCTAATTTTGAATCAATGTCATATATTTTATTTAAACCTTTTTTCTTAGCTAAATCATTTACGTAAATATGAAGTTGATAAACGTGAGCTGTTGATTCAGGAATAGTTGCTATTGCTATTGGCATTATTGCAATAACTGCAGCTATAGTTGGCTTAGGGAATGTAAATATTGGCATATTAATTATGCTTGAAGATTGAATTGTGTTAAACGTTACAAATTGAATATCTGTTGTAGCACCTATTATTATAGCTGCAACATATCCAGTTAATAACCCAAACAAAATTGGAAGTTGGCTTAATTTTCCTCTTAAATACACTGAGTATAAAATTGTTGAAATTAAAGTTACTATGGCAATAATCCAAGCCATACCTTGTGCAAGTTCAATTTGATTTTCTGCTATTGTTTGTGGAAATGCTGCTGCATTTGTCATAGCATTAGCTGCAAGTGATAAACCTATTATAATTGCAATACTACCTGTAACTGTTGGTGGTAAAATTTTATCAATTTTATCTTTACCACTTCTTTGTATTATAAATCCTGCTATTATTGAAACCGATCCCGACATTATTATTCCGAATTGTGCAATTGAAATTTTATCATTTAAAGAATAACCAGCAAAAGCTTCAGCACCCATTATTGATGCTATTGCAGCTATGTATGAAAAACTTGAACCATAATATAAAGGTATTTTTCTACCTGTTATTAAAATAAAACCTAATGTAGATAAACCGCTTGCGAATATTGTTGTTGAAACATGAAAACCTGTTATTAATGCTACTAATACTGTAGCTGGAAACATTACTACTATTTGTTGTAAAGCAAAGAATATTAGTTCAATGACTGGTGGTCTTTCATCTGGCAAATAACCAAATACTTCTTTTTGTGTTGACATATAATTCCTCCATTTTAATAATCATTTGTTCTTGTAAAATACATAAAAAAAATAATCCTACCGTCCGACAGAATTATTATATACTTTTGCATGCTAAACATACCCATATTATAAATCTTGCGGTATCACGGTACCCAGTTAAAGATTAATTTTTGTAATTATATCACGCACATATATTAGTGTCAATAAAATTTAGTAATTATTTTTTAATACAAAAATTTAGTAATTATTTTTTAATACATTAAAAAATTTATAACTAATTCAAACTATTTGTATATTTAGCTATATTATTGAAAAACTAATAACTGATTTTTAATGAATTGATTAAATTTTGTGCATAGCACAGTGAAAGGATTATATTATATGAAAAAATTTGAATCTATGGATGGTAATAAAGCTGCCGCAATTGCTTCCTATGCATTTACTGAAGTTGCATCCATCTTCCCTATTACTCCATCAACTCCAATGGCAGAAGGAGTCGATGAATGGTCAGCTCATGGAATGAAAAATATTTTTGGTCAAGAAGTAAAAGTTATAGAAATGCAGTCAGAGGCAGGAGCTGTTGGAACTATGAGAGGTGCTTTGCAATCAGGTGCTCTTGCATCTACTTATACTGCTTCTCAAGGTTTATTGTTAATGATTCCTAATATTTATAAAATGGTTGGTGAACTTTTACCCGGTGTATTGCATGTTACAGCAAGAGCAATAGCTACACATGCATTATCGATTTATGGAGATCATCAAGATGTAATGGCTTGCAGACAAACAGGTGTTTCAATGTTAGCATCAGCCAATGTTCAAGAGACAATGGATTTAGGTGTAATAGCTCATTTAGCTGCAATAAAAGCAAGAATCCCTTTTATTCATTTTTTTGATGGTTTTAGAACATCACATGAAATTCAAAAAATAGAAAAAATTGATTATGAAGTTTTAAAAAATTTAGTTGATTATAAAGCTATAGATGAATTCAGAAATAGAGCATTAAATCCTGAACATCCAGTAACAAGAGGTACCGCACAAAACCCCGACATATATTTTCAACAAAGAGAATGTCAAAATCCATATTTTTCAGCAGTTCCAGATATTGTTCAATCATATATGGATCAACTTGGTGAAGTGACTGGGAGAAAATATAAATTATTTGATTATTATGGAGACAAAGATGCTGAATATGTAATTGTTGCAATGGGTTCAGTAACTGATACAATAAGAGAAACTATAGATTATTTAAGATTAAAAGGAAATAAATTAGGTGTTGTTAAAGTACATTTATATAGACCTTTCTCTGAAAAACATCTAATAGAAGCAATACCATCAACTGTTAAAAAAATTGCTGTATTAGACAGAACTAAGGAACCTGGTTCCCCTGGAGAACCTTTATACTTGGATATAGTTAAATGCTATCAAAATATAAAAAATGCTCCTTTAATAGTTGGAGGAAGATATGGTCTATCATCTAAAGATACAAGACCTTCTCAAATTATATCAGTGTTTGAAAACTTAAAACAAGACGAACCTAAGGATAATTTTACAATAGGTATAGTGGATGATGTTAATAATACTTCACTACCTGAAACAGATATAGTTGATACTGCTCCTGAAGGAACAATAAGTTGCCGTGTTTGGGGTCTTGGTTCTGATGGAACTGTAGGTGCTAATAAAACAGCAATAAAGATTATAGGAGATAATACTGATTTATATGTTCAGGGATATTTCTCTTATGACAGTAAAAAATCTGGAGGAACTACAACATCTCATTTAAGGTTTGGAAAACAGCCTATTTATTCGCCATACTTAGTTTTTAATGCAGATTACATTGCATGCCATAACAAATCATTCTTATATCATTATGATATATTAAAAGGACTTAAAAGCGGTGGAACATTTGCATTAAACTGTCCATGGGACGAAAAAGAACTTGATGAAAAACTTCCAGCTACCATTAAAAATTATATAGCTAAAAATGATATTAATTTTTATATTATAGACGCTTTAAAAATTGCTTCTAAAATAGGATTAGGAAACAGAATTAATATGGTAATGCAATCCGTATTTTTTAAACTTGCTAATGTTATTCCTGTGGATGAAGCTTTGAATTATTTGAAACAAAATATAGAAGATATGTATGGTAGAAAAGGCTCTGATATAGTTGAAATGAACAAAAAAGCTGTTGATAATTCTATAGCTGGTTTAATAAAAATTAAAGTACCTGCTTCTTGGGCTGATGCAAAAGAAGAAACTTTACCTATTAAAGAAGAGCCTGATTTTGTAAAAAACATTCAAAGAGTAATGGCAAGAGATGAAGGTGACGAACTTCCTGTAAGCGCGTTTATAGGAATGGAAGATGGTACATTCCCTAATGGAACAACAACATATGAAAAACGCGGTATTGCACCTATGGTTCCTGAATGGCAAATAGATAAATGTATACAATGCGGAAGATGTTCATATGTTTGCCCTCATGCTACAATAAGACAATTTTTATTAGATGATGAAGAAGAAGCAAGAAAACCTAATACATTTAAAACTGCTAAACCTCTTGGAAAAGGTATGGAAAATTATCATTGGAGAATTCAAATTTCACCATTAGATTGTACAGGATGTGCTAACTGTGCTGATATATGCCCAGCTAAAGGTAAAGCTCTCATTATGAAACCAGCAGAACATGAAATGGAAATGGAGTCAGAAAACTGGGAATTCGCTACAACAGTAAAACCAAAAGAAAATATAATGGATAAGTACACTGTAAAAGGAAGCCAATTCTTAAGACCTTTATTTGAATTCAACGGCGCATGCCCAGGCTGCGGTGAAACACCATATATTAAATTAATCACTCAATTATTTGGCGATAGAATGATGATTTCTAATGCAACAGGATGTTCTTCAATTTATGGAGCATCAGCACCATCCATGCCATATACAACTAATTCAGAAGGTAAAGGACCTGCATGGATTAATCCATTATTTGAAGATGCAGCTGAATTTGGTTTAGGTTTACAAGTTGGTGTAAAACAATTAAGAGAAAAACTTGCTCTTTTAATAAATGATGTTCTTAGCACATCCATAGAAAGTAATTTAAAAGAAGCGTTTAATAGTTTGATAGAAAACTTTAATGACGGAGAAGGTTCTAAAACAGCTACTGCTATGATTTATAAAGCATTAAGCGAAAAAGATTACACAAATAATGATAGAATTAAAGAAATATTAAAACTTAAAGATTTCTTGATTAAAAAATCTGTTTGGGCATTTGGTGGTGATGGCTGGGCTTATGATATAGGATATGGTGGACTTGATCATGCATTATCAACAGGAGAAGACATTAATTTACTTGTAATGGACACTGAAGTTTATTCTAATACTGGTGGTCAATGTTCTAAATCAACTCCTGCAGCAGCTGTAGCTAAATTTGCAGCAGCAGGTAAAAAACTTAGAAAAAAAGACTTAGGTCTTATTTCAATGACATATGGTTATATTTATGTAGCTCAAATTGCAATGGGTGCGGACATGAATCAAACTATTAAAGCTATAAAAGAAGCAGAAGCTTTTAATGGACCATCATTAATAATTGCATATTCACCTTGTATAAATCATGGAATTAAATCAGGTATGGGAACAAGTATGATGGAAGAAAAGAAAGCTGTAGAAGCAGGATACTGGCATTTATACAGATTTAATCCTGAACTTAAAGACCAGGGTAAAAATCCATTTATACTTGATTCTAAAGAGCCTACTGAAGATTACAAACAATTTATTAGTGGTGAAATTCGTTTTACACAGCTTAAAACTGTATTCCCTGAAATTGCAGATGAAATGTTTAATATTTCAAGCGAGCATGCAAAAGACAGGTATAGAAGATATAAACAACTTTCTGAACACGAAGTATTTTAAATAAAAAATTAAAGGAAGGTATTTGACCTTCCTTTAACTTTTAAATATTATTAATTACTATTTTTCATTTGAATCAACATACTCTTTAGCATTCATCACTTGTTCTTCATCTGGAATATTAACTTTTGAAACTGGCTTAAGTGTTGCTTGGCTTGCCCATGCAGCTGTAACATGACTTTCTATTGGCATAGCCATATGTTTTTCTTTATATTTATTTTTAGCCATAATTAATTATCTCCTTTCACCATTTAAATTTAATAAAGGATTTATTTATTATTTGAATTAAAAAGTTTATTATGCTTAAATAAAAACTATAATTTAATCCTTATTAAGTATAAATTATGATTTATTACAAAAAATAACTATGTATTAATTTAATTTTAATATCATCATAATTTAATATCTACATAAAGGAGAAAAATATGAGAACAACTTTTGCCTTAATATTTAAATTCGTAGCAACATTGGTAGCATCATGGATTGCATTTGATTTAATAGATGAAAATCCGTTTAATTGGGTTTTAGTTATTGCATTAGCAGGAAGCTTGCTGAATTATTTTGTTGGATATTTATTGATTATGAAATCAATGGGCAAAGTAATTGAATCAATAGGAGATGGAATTTTAGGTGCATTTACTGCATATGTAGTTGATTTCTTAGTAGCTGATTTCATTTCAAGCGTAACTGGCTTAATTGTTTTTTCTTTAGTGATTATACTTGTTGAGTATATATTTCATATTTATTTATATAAAGGAGAAATAGATACACATAATGAATTTCATAAAGATATACCATTAGAGTAATATTTATAAAAAAAAGTCTTGATTTATTTCAAGACTTTTTTAAAAATAATATTTTATTTATTTTCTAACATACCCATAACTATTTTTTCACTTGTAATAGGAAGAGTTCTAATATTTACTTTTGTAGCATTATAAACTGCATTAGCTAATGCTGGGCATGGTGTGTTTATTACAAGTTCACCTATTGATTTAGCACCAAATGGTCCTGTAGGTTCGTAGCTTGATTCAAATGCTACTCTTATATTTCCAACATCTAATCGAGATGGTATTTTGTATTGAAGGAATGAATCGTTCATCATTCTTCCATCTTTATTATATTTAATATCTTCATATAAAGCCATACCTATTCCCTGAACAAGACCACCTTCAGTTTGTACACGTGCAAGATTAGGATTTATAGGAGTTCCACAGTCTACTACTGCAACATAATCTATTAAATCTATTTTACCAGTAAGTTTATCCACTTCTATTTCAACAATACCTGCCATAAATGGCGGAGGTGAAGTTGGTGAATGATGTGATTCACTTGCAGTTAAATAATTATTAAATCCTAATAAACTGCTATTTGCAATATCTTTTAAAGTTATACTTTTATTATTATCTATTAATGAGAATAATTTTTGACCATCAAAATCTACTTCTTCTATAGAGCTATCTATTAGTCTTGCTCCTTCTTTTAAAATTTTATTTTTTAAAGTTTCACAAGTTTTAACAACTGCCATACCTGTAATATATGTTGTGCTTGAAGCATATGAACCTGTATCATAAGGAGACGTATCAGTATCAACTCCATGAACAACTATATTGTCATATTCACAATCCAAACATTCAGCTGCAATTTGGGCGAGAATAGAATCGCATCCTGTACCCATATCTGTTGCACCTATATTAAGAGTATAGAATCCATCATCATTTAATTTTATTTCAACAGCTCCAACGTCAACTTGGGATATACCTGAACCTTGCATTGCAACAGCAACACCAACTGATCTAACTTTATCCCCACCCATATCTACATATGGATATTTTTTATCCCACTCAATCATTTCTTTAGCTTTAATTAAACATTTATCCAAAGTACAACTGTTTAAGATTTCATTATAATAAGTAGGCATTTTATCACCAACTTGATTTTCAGTAAGCATATTTTTTAATCTAAGTTCTGTAGGATCCATATTTAATTTTGTAGCTAATTCATTAACTGCAGATTCTAATGCAAAAAATCCTTGAGTAGCGCCATAACCTCTGTATGCTCCTCCCCACATTGTATTAGAATAAACAACATCATAATTAAATTTAAATGCTTTTATTTTATTATATATTGTCATAGCTTTATGACCTGATAACCCAACTGTTGTAGGTCCATGGTCTCCATAAGCACCTGCATTCCAAAGTGAATACATGTGTATTGCTTTTATTACTCCATTTTCATCTGCACCAAGACGAACTTTAATTTCAGCTTCGTGACGAGGGCTTCCGTTAGTAAAACTTTCTTTTCTTGTATAAATCATTTTTGCAGGTTTTCCTGTTACCATAGTAACTATGGCAGGAAACATTTCGCTTACAGCCGATTGTTTAGCCCCAAATCCTCCGCCTATTCTTGGTTTAATAACGCGAACTTTAGATTTAGGAATATTAAGAGCATTTGCAAGTATTCTTCTTATATGGAACGGAACTTGTGTTGAACTTATTACATTTAATCTTCCGTATGCATCTAAATTTGTATAAGTTCTGAATGTTTCCATCATTGTTTGGTTGTTAGCCCTTGTTGAATATGTTTGTTCTACAATATGAGCACAATTTTTAAATTCTTCTTCTAAGTTACCGGACTCACTATTTGCTGCAGCACATAAATTTCTGTTATTATCAGCTCCAACATCACACAAAGCATTAAAATCATCTTCTGGATGAACAATAATTTCATTGTCTAAAGCTTGTCTAAAATCTAATAATGGCTCAAGTATTTCGTATTTAACTTTTATTAGTGAAATTGCTTTATTAACTGTTTTTTCATCAACACCAGCAAC
>DIVM01000338.1 GCA_002435835.1 Firmicutes bacterium UBA6132 | reverse complement strand
AGCCACAATTATACTCTGGAGTTACTGATCGTTTCTTATCCGGTGATTACATTATGGATCCCGGTGAAGTTGTTCCGCTTCCTTTAAATGAGCGTAAAGTTATAGCAAGACGTGCTTTGTTTGAGGTTAAGTCAGGATATGTAGGTAATGTAGGTGTTGGTATTGCAGATGGTATTGGGATTGTGGCTAGAGAAGAAGGTGTGGATGAAAAGTTTACATTGACAGTTGAAACAGGTCCCATAGGAGGCGTTTCAGCTCAAGGGATTTTCTTTGGAGCTAGCGTAAACATGCAAGCGATGTTAGATATGCCATCACAGTTTGATTTCTACGACGGTGGAGGACTTGATGTATGTTTCTTGAGTTTCGCCGAAGTAGATAAATTTGGTAATGTTAATGTTCACAAATTTAATGGAAAAATTATGGGGACTGGCGGGTTTGTAAATATTTGTCAGAATACTAAAAAGGTGATATTTTGCGGAACATTGACAGCAGGTAGTTTAAAAGTATCTGTGGAAGAAGGTAAAGTGAAAATAAATCAAGAAGGCAAATTTAAAAAGTTGATATCTCAAGTTCCTGAAATTACATTTAACGGCAGTGATGCAATTAAAAGAGGACAAGATGTTATATATATAACTGAAAGAGCTGTATTTAGATTAACGGAAGATGGATTGGAACTTTGTGAAATAGCTCCAGATATGGATATAGAAAATGATATAGTAGCGAAGATGGGATTTGTACCCAAAATAGCATCTGATTTAAAGGAAATGGACCATAGAATATTTTTAGAAGCATCTATGGGTATTAAGAAAGAACAATTTGATATATAGGAAATATTGGTTGATTAAATTTTAATAATAATTAAAGGAGAAAATGAAATGAGCGAAATAAAAGTACCTTTTGAACTTGGGGATAGTTGTACATTTACAAAAACAATAAGTGAGTCAGATGTTTATATGTTTGCAGGAATTACCGGAGATTTTAGTCAAATGCATATGAATGAAGCATTTATGAATACAACAAAATACAAAACAAGAATTGTTCATGGCGTGTTAACTTTTGCATTAGGATCAACGGCATCAACTTTAATACAAACACAAGCGAAAGCAGAAATACCTAGTGTATCATATGGCTACGACAGATTAAGATTTGTAAAGCCTGTATATTTTGGAGATACTGTTACAGCTACATATACAATAATAGAAATTGATAATGATAATTTAAAATCAGTAGGTAAAGTTGAAGTTGTAAACCAACATGGAGAAGTAGTTGTGGTTGCAAATCACATATTAAAATTTTTCCCTCTTGATTAATAATAAATTTAAAAAAAGAAGGTGTTATATGAAAATTTGTATGTTAGGTTCAGGTTCATTAGGCAGCACGATTGGAGGAACTCTTGCAGAAGCAGGGAATGAAGTATATTTAATTGATCAATGGACAGCACACGTAAATGCTATAAATGAAAAGGGTTTATATTTAATAGACGGTGCACAAGATAATCATGAAAGATATGTAAAAGTTAAAGCCCAAACTAATTATGAAAATATAGGTCCAGCAGATTTGGTTATAGTTTTAGTTAAATCGTTTGCTACTAAAACTGCAATAGAAGAAGCAAAGAATAGTTCTATCATTGGAGAAAATACACTTGTAATGTCATTGCAAAATGGGTTAGGCAATGAAGAAGCTATAATAGAAGTAATTGGTAAAGATAATGTAATTGGTGGGAAAACATACGTTGGTGGTTTGTTGTTAGAACCGGGTAAAGTTATAGGTACAACAAAGGGAAAATACACGTATATTGGTGAAATGGATGGAAAAATAACTGACAGAATTAAGCATATGGCAGAACAATTAACAAAGTTTGGCATATTAACAGAAGTTCTTCCTAACATATCAGGATTAATATGGGATAAGTTATTAATAAATGTTGCGGCTGGAGCGCTTAGCGGTGTGACAAAATTGCCGTATGGTGGTTTGTATGATACGTATGGACATTTTGTTCATCCTGAATTAAAACAAACAGGATTAGCTGCTATAAATGAAGGAATTGCAGTTGCAAAAGCAAATGGTATTGTTCTTACAACTTTTGATGCAGAAGAAATATGGTATAAAACGTCCGCTGGTTTGCCGGATGGATTTAAAACATCAATTCTTCAAAGCTTAGAAAAAGGTGCAGCTACAGAAGTGGATTATATTAATGGGGCTATTGTAAGATGGGGTAAAAAATGTAATATACCAACTCCTGTAAATGAAACATTAGTAGCATGTGTAAAAGGTTTAGAGTTTTGGCAACAAAATTATAATAAATAGATGGAGCATTTATATGGCATATACAAAAAAATCGTATTTGGAACATGTTGCAGTTAGAGTAAAAGATGTGCACTGGTATATAAACTTTTTCGAAAAAGCATTAGGGATGGGTATAAGACAATTGAATGGAACAATAGAAAACCCTGAACAAGTGTGGGTAGGTGGCATGCAATTAACAACTTCACCTGATTATAAAAGCGCAGACCATACAAATGAAAGAGTTTGGCATATAGGAATATTTACAGAAGATTTAGAAGAAGCATTGAACGAAGTATATTCATTTGAAGGTGTAAAAGAATTGCCACAAGGTAGGAACTGGTTTTCTTTGCCTGATGGTCTTTCGGTTGAGTTAATGCAAGCAAGCAAAAATTCGGTTAAAGAAATATTAGAAATAGATCCAAGAAATTAAAAATAAAATATAATTGAATTATAAGGAGACAAATAATGAAAAAAGTATTAATGTTACATGGAATAAACCACAATATGTTCGGAAAGAGAGATCCTAAACAATATGGAACTATAACTCTTGATGAAATAAATGAAAGTTTAACAAATCTTGGTAAAGAATTGGATGTTGAAGTTGAATCTTTTCAAACAAATAATGAAGGAGAAATGTGCGAAAGAATCCACCAGGCTTTCTTTGAAAACTTTGATGCAGTTCTTATAAATGCAGGAGCATGGACTCATTATAGCTATGGATTGAGAGATGCTTTAGCAATCTTAACAGTGCCAATACTGGAATTGCACATGTCAAATGTACATGCTAGGGAAGAATTCAGACATTATTCAGTTATTTCTCCTATTGCTAAGGGTATAATAGTTGGGTTAGGATCAGACGTTTATTTATTAGGGTTAAGAGCGGCAGCAAATATTATACATGATAAAGTTAAAATATAATTTATTTAAAAAAATTTTAATATAATTTTTAATAAATAATAAAATGTAAAGTATATCTATAGGGGAGAAAATTCTCCATAGATATTCTTTTTTTAAGGAAGATGCTGTGTATGATAAGAATTTGCATTTATTGACTGAAGAAATAATATGAGTTATAATCGAGTAAAGCAAAAAACGGGAGGCACTCCATGAATGAAACAGTGGATAAAAATGATACCAAAAATGTAAAAAGCATAAATAAAGCTCTTGATATACTTATGTGTTTCGATTGGAATGATAAGGAACTTACACTTACTGAGATTTCTAAAAAAATGGGTTTGGCTAAATCTACTACATCAAGACTTTTAAATACAATGTTGGATAAAGGTTTTTTATCTAAAGATGAAGATAACAACAAATATGTACTGGGCAGTGTTGTATATTACTTAGGTGAAGTTGCAAAGGAAACTATTGACTTAAGAAGAATTAGTATGTCGGTTTTAAAGCATATAAACACAAAAACAAAGGAAACAGTTCATGTATATGTTTATGATGGCTTGGATAGGATTTGTTTTGAACAGGTGGAAAGTCCACAGTTAATAAAGCAGTCTGTTAAAGTTGGCTCAAGAGAGCCCATATGGGTGGGAGCTACTGGAAAAGCTATATTGGCATTCCAAAACGAGGAACAGTGGTATGATGTAATTAATGAAGTCAAAAAAATATCCGATATTAATTCAGAAGATTTTATTGCAACACTCAAAAAGGTAAGAAAGGACGGCTATGCTATTAGAGATGGTAAAAAAGACGATAATGTTGGCTGTGTAGCGGCACCTATATTTGATATTAAAGGCAATATTAAAGGGTGTTTGGCAATTTCAACTCCAGCATTTAGATTTCCTGAAAACAGTGAAGAGTATGTAAGACTTATAGTTAAAGGAGCCAAAGAAATATCAGAAAAAATAGGGTATATTAAAAAATAATTATTGTCGTAATATTAGGCATATTGCTATTGGCATTTTTCAGTCAATATATGGAAATGTTTGTAGGACCTGTTATATCCTGATATATAATTTATTGGAATGGATATGGAGCAAATTATACAATATTAACTATATTGGGAGTAATTAGTTCAATATTTTCATTAGTGTTTTTAAAGTCGAAAGATGTTGTTATTATTGAAGATGCTGATAAACTTTAAATGAAATATGAATTTTAACTTTCAGGCAAAATATAAAAATTGACAAAATATAGCTTTATATATTATATTTACTAAAGTAAAAAATAAAGGAGCTGAATAATGGATATAACAATTATATTCAACAACATTATAACACTTTTTATATTGATTTTTGTTGGTTTTTTTGCCGGAAAAACAGGAGTACTGAGTAAAAATGCCACTGGATATCTTTCTGATATATTAATGAAGATCACTTTGCCAGCAACAATTTTTATATCAATTTCAGGAACATATAGCCAAGGAATTTTAAAAGACAGTTTTATAATAGCAATATTAACATTTGCAATACATTCATCTTGTATTCTGATATCATTAGCTTATACTAAAATTTTTAAAGTTCCAGAAAAGGACAGGGGTGTATGGGTTTTTGTCAGTACATTTTCAAACAACGGATTTATGGGATTTCCCATAGCATATGCTATTTTGGGTAAAGAAGGTCTTTTTTTAGCTTCGATATCAAATATGGTTTTTAATGTTTTGATATTTTCGATTGGAATTAAAATAATTACTATTGGTTTTGAAAGCAGCAAAAATATAAAAATCAAAAAACTGTTTATGAATAACAATAATATTGCTATAGTTTTAGGATTAGCTTTTTATATAACACAAACAAGCATTCCTCAACCTATATTTAATTCGTTAAATCATTTAAGCAATGTTACAACACCATTGTCAATGATTTTAGTAGGACTTTCTATATCGGGCATCAAAATACAAGAAATTTTCAATGATTATAAGCTATACATACTTTCGGCTGTAAGATTGCTTATTATGCCGTTTTTGGCAATAGCAATTATGAAATTTATTAATTTTGGAATTAATAGTTTAGTACCAAAAGTAATGGCAATTGTATTAGCAATGCCTGCGCCTTCTGTAACTGCAATTATAGCAGAGCAATATAATGGAAATAAAGAATTAGCTGCTAAAGCAGTTATTTTAACAAATATAGTTTCAATGATAACTATACCTTTTGTACTTATGTTTATATAATTATTATTTTAAAACATAAAAAAATTACTATATTTATAATATAGTAATTTTTTTATGGAGTTTTTTATGATTAAATTATGGGTTATTTTATAGGGTTTAATTCGAAATATTTTTTTGCTGTTTCAATACAACGGCGAGCATGTTCTGTATATCCATAGTCTTTAACTCTTTTAATATGAGGAAGTTCTATTGACAAAACAACATCTTCCGGCATTCTGTTGAGAATAGAAGCAATATCTATAGCTCCTTCACCTACATATAATCTTTCGTCCCTGCCAGTGTGAATAAGACTTTCTTTATCAGTTGGTATATCTGCAGGTCCGTCACAAAGATGAGCGAAATGAAACCATTCTTTTGGTATAGAATCTAACTCTTCAAGTTGAACTCTAGAACGATGAAAATGAAGTGTATCAACCATCAGACCTACATTTTTTCGATTAGCTTTTGTAAGAAGTTCTTTGGCTTCTTTTAATGTAGTCAGGTCTGACCATGTAACAAATTCAAAATCTACATTTAAATTATATTGATTTGCTAAATCACAAAGTTCAATAAATTTCTCTGTAGCATATTCTCTGTTAGGGGTCCAAATGCTGCTAATTACACCTTTAGCACCAAGTTCAGCTGCTACTTCCATTGCAGGCTCATATTTTTTTACATCCATACCATCGAAGATACGAGCAAGTTCTATATCGTTTACCTTTATGCCAGTTTCATTAAGAGCGGTTTTTGTTAGTTTATACATTTCTTTGTTGTTAGCTAAATCATAATTCGGTTCACCTGGTAAACCCATATAAATAGGTCTTATACTAACAAAATCATAACCAGTCAGATTTGCTATATAAATCATTTCTGGAGGAGCACAGCCTAAAACTGTAAGTTGTGCTAAGGAATATTGTCTTTTCATTTTTATCTCCTTAGATATTAAAAATTTCATTGTGTGATAATATATTATAATTATATTTCGAATAATGGAAAAAGTCAATATAAAATATGAAAATTTATGACATTGTAATGGAAAAATATATTTATATAGAGATATGAATTTCACCCTACGAAATAATATTTTGTGAATTGCATAAAATACTACTAAAATCAATGATTTGTATGTGATACTGCCTTTAATTGAATATGTTGTATACGATTTTTCTTAAAAAATTATTTTGAAATGGAAAACAAACAATTTCGTCAAACAAAAGTCATAGAATGAAAAAATACGGGTTATTTATTTGATTCATTAGAATTAATAATTGGAGTAAATTGGTATATATATTGAAATTTCAATAACAATTGTACTGACGTCAATAAGTTTATGTCGCTTTTACAATTTTCAAATTTTGAATTAAATAATTTAAAAATGAAAATATCTATTGACTAAATATATTTTTGATGCTATAATTTCAATAAACGAAAACAAATATTCCACAGCATGAAAAAACTTGAAAATGATTTGAAAAAAATAAAATAATTTGAAATTTTTGGAGGAAATAAAAATGGCATACGTATCATCAGATGTTTACGCTGATTTAAGACCAGAACAAATTGAAGAATTGGACACAGCATTAGAAAAGGCTAGAAAAGCTTTAGAGATTATTGAAACTTATGACCAAGAAAAAGTTGATAAATTGTGCCAAGCGGTTGCATGGGCAGTAGCTAACACAAAAACTTTCATGGGACTTGTAGATATGAGTATAAAAGAAAGTAAATTAGGTGATTATGAAACAAGAGGCGCTAAAAGATTTAAAATCAGAGGTGTCTTAAGAGATGCTTTAAGACAAAAAAGTGTTGGGATAATTGAAGAGATTCCAGAAAAAGGTTTAGTGAAATATGCAAAGCCAGTAGGTATAATAGGATGTGTTGTTCCTACAACTAATCCAGATTTAACTCCAGCAGGAAATGCGATATATGCAATTAAAGCAAGAAATGTTGTTATATTCTCGCCACATCCAAGAGCTAAAAAAACTTCATTTGAAACAGTTAGGTTAATGAGAGAAGCTTTGAAAGCGTTAGGAGCACCGGAAGATATATTACAATGTTTACAAAATGTAAATATACCAATGACAAAAGCATTAATGGCACAATCTGATTTAGTTATAGCTACAGGTGGCCAAGACTTAGTAAGAACAGCTTACTCTTCAGGAACGCCTGCATATGGCGTTGGAGCTGGTAACTCAACAATGGTAATAGATGAAACAGCAATACAGAATATTAAAGAATGTGCAAATAACACAATGCTTTCTAAAACTTCTGACTTTGGTTCTGGATGTTCAGCTGATGGAAACTTAATAGTTCATGAGTCGGTATTTGAACCATTAAAGGAAGCTTTAGTAGAAGAAGGCGGTTATTTATTAACTGCTGAAGAACAAGAAAAAGTTAAAAATGTTATGTGGGATGAAGAATTGCATAGATTACCTGATACAGTAGCTGTTGCACCACAAATTATTGCTAAAGTTGCAGGGTTTGAAATACCTTCTGACAGAAAGTTCTTAATAGCTATGAGTGGTGGAATAGGTCCTGAGCCAGAAAAAGTATTTTGCAGAGAAAAGTTAACTACATTGTTAACAATGCACAAATATGAGGGTGATTTCTCTAATGCTATAAAAATGATGCAAGGTATATATAATGTTGGCGGTAAAGGTCATTCATGTGGAGTTTATTCATTCAATGATGAACATATACATCAACTTGCATTGGCTGCTCCTTCATCAAGAATGATGGTTAGACAACCTCAATCTAAAGCAAATGCTGGATCATTTACAAATGGTATGCCAATGACTTCAAGTTTAGGTTGTGGTACTTGGGGTGGCAATATAATATCTGAAAATGTTCATTTAAAACATTATATGAATACAACTTGGGTATCAAGAGCTATACCTGCAGATAGACCATCGGATGAAGAATTATTTGGTGAATTCTTTGATCCATCTATGGAAGAAGGATTTTAATAATAACAATAAAATGAAATTAAGATGTGTAACTTAACAGTAGCACATCTTAATTAATAAATAGAAAATAACATATGTAAAATGAAAATTTACACAGGGATTATAAATTATAAATTACAACTTATAACTTATAGAAAGTGAGATATATTAATGAAAAAATTAGTATCGTATCAATTAGTTGATTATTTAGAAAGAAGAGGCGTTGAATATGTTTTTGGTCTTTGTGGACACACTGTAATAGCTTTATTGGATGCTATGAAAGATAGTAAACTAAAATATATTTCAGTAAGACATGAGCAAATAGCTTCTACAGCTGCTGATGGATATGCGAGAGTTACAAAAAAAGCAGCTGTTTGTATGACGCATTTAGGACCTGGACTTACTAACGCAGTAACAGGAGTTGCAAATGCGGCTACTGACAACATACCGATGGTAGTTATAGCGGGAGATGTTCCAAGCTACTACTATGGTAAACATCCACATCAAGAAATAAACATGCATAGTGATGGTTCACAATATGATATTTTCAAACCATTTGTAAAGAGAGCGTGGAGATTAGATACTCCGGAATTGTTACCAGAAATACTTGATAAAGCATTTAGATTAGCTGAATCAGGAAGACCGGGACCAGTTCTTATATCAATACCAATGGATATGTTCTCTAGAGAAATCGATGATTCTAACTTTGAAAGAACTTATAGAGATTCACATGAAACTGTAAAGCCTGCTTTACAAAAAGAAACAGCCATACAAATTGCTAAAAAACTTATTGAAGCAGAAAATCCATTGATTCACATTGGTGGTCATACAGTATACAGCGGAGCAACTAAAGAATTAACTGAATTAGTAGAATTTTTAGATATCCCTGTTACAAGATCTTTGATGGGTCAAGGTGGAATTTCTGATACTCATCCATTGTATGTTGGCACAACAGGTTTCTGGGGAACTTATTTTGTTAATGGAAAATCTTCATCTGCAGATTTAGTTCTTGCAGTTGGAACGAGAATGAAAGAAGCTGATTCAAGCTCATGGTATGAAGGAATAACATTCAGCCAGAAATCAAGATTTATACAAATAGATATAGATCCAGAAGAAATAGGAAGAAACTATCCTGTTGAAATAGGTGCTGTAGCAGATCCTAAATTAGCATTAGGAGCTATTTTACAAGCAGCAAAAGAATTGAAACCAGAAGGAATCAACAAACCAGAGTTAAGAGCTGAAATAGCTAAATATAGAGCTGAATTTAAAGAATCAAATAGAGCTATATCAGAAGATGGTAGATTCCCTATGACACCACAAAGAATATTAAAAGACGTTAGAGAAGTATTCCCTACAGATGGATTAATATTTACAGATGTTGGTTGGAACAAAAATGGTGTTAGTCAGCAATTTGATATTACAGAACCTGATACAATATTCCATCCAGGTGGATTTGCAACAATGGGATTTGGCTCAGCGGCAATTTTAGGTGCTAAATTAGCTGCTCCAGATAAAAAAGTTATTACTTTAATCGGAGACGGTGGATTTGGAACTAACCCTTCAGTATTAGCAGCAGCAGTAGAACAAAATATTCCATGTGTTTGGGTAATTATGAACAATGGCGCATTTGGTACTATAGCTGGACTTGAAGGTGGAGCATACGGACATTCATTTGGTACTATATTCCACACTCCAGATGGAGAAAAGTATAATCCTGAGTGGGCAGAAGTTGCAAAAGCTTATGGAGTAAAATCAAAGAAAATAACATCAGCAGATGAATTTAAAGGTGCATTCGAAGAAGCAATAAATGCTAATGTACCATACTTGTTAGATGTACCGATGGAAAATATACCAGTTCCTACAGATGGTATTTGGAATATAAATGATATTTACAATCCAAAAGAAAATGTAGTAGAAGGTAAATTAATTTCAGGTGAAGCAACAAGATTTGCGCATGTAGCTACAAAGTAATTAGATGATTTAAAATCAAGCAGCTTAAATATATAGTTATTAATAAGAACATATAGAATAGGATAAACGTAAAACCTACATCTATATGTTTTTATTAAATATATGCTGAAATAAGAATAAAGAGGAAAATATGGAAAATAAAAGTTCACCAACAAGATCAGTTGAAAGGGCATTAGAAATATTGGATTGCTTTCTGGCAGAAGATGAACTAACACTTAATGAAGTGTCTGAAAAAACTAAATTATCTCCCAGTACTGTATACAGAATAATGCAAACAATGCAAAAAAAATTTTTTATAGAAAGAGATGAAATTAGTAAAAAGTTTTCAATAGGTGAGAAAATAAATAAATTGGCAAATACTGCTGATAAAGACTTGAATGTAGAATTGAAAAAAGTAGCATATTCACATATGTCTAAATTAAATGATAAATATAATGAAAATGTAAGGTTATATATACTTGACGGAACTTATAAACTTTGTATTGAAGCTATTGAATCAACAAGAGACTTTAGGGCTATAATTAAGGCTGGGGAAAGGCATACCGTTATTAGAGGTGCAGCAGGAAAAATCTTTTTAGCATATATGGGTGAAGAAGATAGAAAAAAACTTATTAAAGATACAAATATAACTGTTGAATCATTGAATAAGGTTAAAGAAAATGGATATGCCTTAAGTTTGGGTGAGCGAGAAGAAGGTCTAGTAGGTATTGCTGCACCAATATTTAATAAAGAAGGTGATGTTATTGCTTCATTATCAATTTCTGGTCCGGCAGCTAGGTTCATAAACGAAGAAATGTCAGATAAAATAAATGACTTAGTAATTTGTTGTAAAGAAATTTCTGCTCTGTTAAGTATATAGCAATTTGTAAAATAATAGAGTCACATACAATTGTGACTCTATTATTTTACAAATAGGAAATGAATAAATGAATATTTCACCTAATGAAAACAATTGTTGACAAAGAGTGAAAATTCTAATATAATAGTGAAAAATATAAAAATATAAAGAGGGTATTCATGGAAAAGAATTCACCTACAAGATCGGTTGAAAGAGCTTTAGAAATTTTAGAGTGTTTTTTGGATGAAAAAGAGTTGACATTATCGCAAATTTCAGATAAGACGAATCTTTCGCCAAGTACAGTGCATAGAATTATAGCCACTTTACAGTCAAAACATTTTATTGAAAGAGATTCTGATACTAAGAAAATAATTTTAGGATATAAGCTAAATCAGTTAGCTAGTAAATTACCATCGGAAACATATGAAGAATTAAAGAAAATTGCATATAACCACATGTTTAAATTACATGAAAAATACAATGAAAATGTTAGGTTGTTTGTAATGGATGGCGAATATAAAATGTGTATTGCTGTTGTAGAATCTACTCGTTCATTAAGACAAATAATTAAGATTGGCGAAAGGCACTTGCTAATAAGAGGTGCAGCTGGAAAAGTATTTTTAGCATATATGGATACTAAGCATAGAAATGAAATAATTAAAGATACAAGATTAGATGATTCTGTATTTGAAAAAGTAATTGAAAAAGGATATGCGTTGAGCGTAGGAGAAAGAGAAGAAGGATTGGTTGGGATTGCTTCTCCTATTATGGATTCTCAAGGTAATTTGGTAGCGGTTTTGTCACTTTCAGGTCCATCAGTTAGATTTGTTAATGAAGAGATGTCGGATAAAGTAAATGACACTGTAAAAACAGCTCTTGAAATATCTAAAGGGTTAGGTTACAAAAGCACCTAAAGCAATGTAAAATTGATAAAATATAAAATAAATATTAAACCTAATATTATAGAATGATTATAATATTAGGTATTTTTATTTGATGCATATATATATGAGGTATTTTCAGTTGGTGGAATATTATTTGAAAAAGACAACGTTTTACAAAATAATTTCACTTGACAATTAGGTAAAAATATACTATAATTTTATTAAATGAAACATTGATTTTCATTAAGTGAAAAACTTATGTGCAAGAGGTGTTTTGGATTAAAAACATATGTTGTGGAAGACGTATCGAGAAAACATTCCCATGCAATCAAAAGCTTAGGTTTAAGGAGATGGTATTGTAATTTAAGAATTTATAATCGATTGTGATGTTTTCGTATTAATTTGAATTGTTTAAAATCACGGAGGTGAAGTAATGAAAATTATTAAGTTAATAGATGATAATTTTGAGGAAATATTATTAATGTTGCTATTGGCGGTTATGACAATAGTGATGGGAATTCAGGTAGTTGCAAGATATGCATTTAATTATTCTTTGACTTGGTCAGAGGAAATTACGCGTTATATGTTTGTTTGGTCGACTTTTTTAAGTATTAGCCATTGCACAAAAAAACAAATATCAATAAAAATAGAGCAATTAGTTAGTATGCTTCCTACTAAGGTTAATGCAATTTTTAAAATAGCAGAAAAGATTATTATGATAGCTTTCTTTTCGTATATGGCGAAATTTGCGTATGATTTTGTACAAGCATCTATGTTAAGTGGACAATTAAGTCCGGCAATGAGATTGCCTATGTACTTTGTGCAAGTTGCTCCATTAGTTGGCTTTTGTTTAACTATCGTTAGATTATTAGAGGGTTTAGTGTTTGAAGTGAAGGTTTTATTAAATGCTAACTAATTTTGATTATATATATTTGGAAGGAGTAATTTCATGACAGCAGGCACTATATTTTTAGCGTTTTTCGTATTTTTGGCTATTTCTATACCGGTAGCATCTTCTATTGGTTTAGTATCAATATTACCTGGATTGGTTGATCCATCGTTCCCGGCAAGTGCTACTTATGTAATAAGAGCAATGATGGGTGGAGTTGATAGCTTTCCTTTGTTAGCTATTCCTATGTTTGTATTATCGGGAATAATAATGGCAAAAGGTGGAGTATCTAAAAAATTATTTGAGGTTTTTGCATTTTTTATAGGAAAATTTACAGCGGGTATGCCGTGTGCAGTTATAGTAACATGTTTATTTTATGGTGCTATTTCTGGTTCGTCTCCAGCAACAGTTGCAGCAGTTGGTAGTATGACGGTTCCTGTTTTAATAAGTTTAGGTTATGATGTGAAGTTTTCGACAGCTTTAGTTGCGGTTGCGGGCGGTTTAGGTGTTATAATACCACCTAGTATTCCGTTTATCCTTTATGGTATGGCTTCTGGTGCATCCATTGGTGATATGTTTACAGCAGGTATATTGCCAGGGTTGCTAATTGCAGGATGTTTAATGTCTTACGCAATTTTCTATTGTAAAAAACATGGTGAAGATAAAGAGAAAATTAATGAAACAGTTGACGCTTTGAGAAGTAAAGGGATTGGAAAAGTTCTCATGGATAGTTCTTGGGCATTGATGACACCTGTTATAATACTGGGAAGTATATATAGCGGAGTGGCTTCACCAACAGAAGCGGCAGTTATATCAGTTTTTTATGCACTAATAGTCAGTTTATTTGTTTATAAAACACTTACAATAAAAGAAATTCCAAGTATATTTAGTGAAAGCGTAAGAACATTTGGACCTATGTTATTTATATTGGCAGCAGCATCTGCTTTTGCTAGAATATTAGCATTAATGAATGTTCCTCAATCAGTGAGTCTTTGGATAACGTCAACGTTTACAAGCAAAGCTGTTATATTATTAGTAGTAAACTTATTCTTGCTTCTTGTAGGAATGGTAATGGATGGTGGTCCAGCTATATTAATATTGACACCAATTATGGTTCCAATAATGAATTCAATAGGTGTAGACCTAGTTCACTTTGGTTTATTCATGGTTGTTAACTTAGCTATAGGTTTTGTTACACCACCTGTAGGAATTAACTTATTCGTTGCAAGTTCAGTTACGAAAATACCTGTAATGGATGTTGCTAAACATGCTACGCCGTTTATAATACTTTTCTTAGTGGCACTTGCATTATTGGTAATATTCCCACAAATTAGTTTGGTTTTATTATAGAAATATAATAATTTATAACGTTCTGAGCATCTTATTATAGATGTTTGTGATAAAAAACAATAAATATTGTATGAGAGAGGAATTAAAAAAATGAGAAAAATTAAAAGTTTCATAAGTATTGTATTAGTTTTAGTATTAGCTTTTTCTTTAACAGCATGTGCTCAAAAGCCAGCAGCTGAAACACCAGCAACACCAGCACCATCAACTGGTGCAGCAGAAATAGGTGAACATAGCTGGAACTTAGCAATGGATAGTCCTGAAGACACTGTAACATATCTTTATGGTAAAAAGTTTGCGGAATTAGTATCAGAAGCATCTGGTGGAAAAATGAAGATTCAAATTTTTGCTAATGGAACTCTTGGTGGAGATAGAGAGTTACTTGAAAGTACTTTAGGCGGAGATGTTAATTTCGTAGTACAAACTACTGCACCTCAAGTAAACTTTATGCCTAACTTAGCAGTATTTGATTTACCGGTTGCATATGCTACTATTGAAGAAGTTAGAGCAGCATTGGACAACCAGAAATTTATGGATACTGTTAACCAAGTGTATGCTGATGGAGGATATAAATTATTAGGATATGCTGATCAATCATTTAGAGTAATGACATCAAATAAAAAAGTTGAAAGCTTAGCAGATTTCAAAGGTCAAAAAATAAGAACAATGGAAAATCCTAATCATTTAGCATTTTGGAAATCTTTAAATGCCAACCCTGCTCCAATGGCATTTGCTGAAGTATATATAGGTCTACAACAAGGAACTATTGATGCACAAGAAAATCCTTATGAAGTTATAGTTGCTAACAAATTGTTTGAACAACAAGATTATGTTATTCAAACAAATCATTTACCACATTTATTATCTTTAATTACAAGCAAAACTTTATTCGAAGGATTAAACGATGCTGAAAAAGCAATATTAGAAGAAGCTATAGTTGAAGCTAAAGCGTATGCACGTGAACAAGCGGACACAAGAGCAGAAGAAAGATTGGCTAAAATTAAAGAAAGTGGAACAGAAATAGTTCCGGTTTCAGCAGAATTATACGCAGAAATTAAGACAGCAGCACAACCTGTTTATGATCAAATTAGTCAAAAAGTTGGTGCGGAATTAGTTAATGCTTATTTAGGAAAATAATTAATGAAACAGATTATATTTGGCAGAGAATTTCTGCCAAATATAATTTTTTATAAAATTAATTTAAAAGTTAATATGAGAGGTAAATTAAATGTCAATTACAGTAGATACTAAAATGATAGCTTTGTTAGGAAAACCACTTAGGCAATCATTCTCTCCAAGAATGCAAAATGAAGCATATGAAGCGGCTGGATTAGATTTTCATTATTTCCCTGTGGAAGTTGAAAATGATCACTTAGGTGATGTAATTAATGGATTAAAATATATGAATTTTGTAGGATTTGCAGTTACAAAGCCTAATAAAATAGAAATTTTAAAATATTTGGATGAAATTGATGAGTTAGCTGAAAAAATGGGCTCATGCAATACTATTGTTAATAATAATGGAAAATTAAAAGGTTATAATACTGATGGCGAAGGTTTTGTAAGATCTTTATTAAATGAAACTGATTGTAAATTAGAAGAATCCACATTTTTTTGTTTTGGCGCTGGTGGAGCTGGAAGAGCAATATGCTCTACATTAGCATATAGAGGAGCAAAAAAAATATATATAGTTGATAAATTTGAAGATTCAAGCAAGTCGTTAGTTGAAGATATTAATACTAATTTTGCACCTGTAGCTGAATTGGTTAATTTTGAAGATGTATCAGATATAAACAACAAAGTAGCTTCATCTAATGTAGTTATGAATGCATCAGGTATTGGCATGTATCCGCATCTTGATGAGGTACCAGTTGGAAAAGAAGCGTTAAATTCTTCGCAAATTTGTTTTGATGCAACATATAATCCGTTAAAAACTAAATTTTTAGTGGAAGCAGAATCTATTGGTTGTAAAATAATTAATGGTATAGGAATGGTGATAAATCAGGGCGCTATTCAATATTCATTATGGACAGGATTGCCTGAACCAACTGAAACTTTTACAAAAAGCATAAATAAAATTATAACAGAAAAATAAAAATTAATTTAGGGTTGTGCTATAAAGGCATAATCCTTATTTTTTAATAGAGGTATAATATGAATTTTAGTGAATTTGCATCATGGGCTAAGGAAAATTATATAGAATTTAAACTTAAAGCTATTGGTGGATGTATGGTGGATATGATTTCATTTGTCATGGATGGTAAAGAAATATATACTGCAGATTATGATGTTGATACTAATTATAATGATATAAAAGGTAAGTTAATAGAAATTATAAAAAATAATGCGAATTTTCATATTGTGAAAAAATAATATTCATAGGATGAAAAATATGATTAAACAAGAAAAAAGTATTTCAAAACCAATGGTTTAAAAAACGTTGGTATATTAACGTGAAATTAAGAAAAATCTTGACAAAAAACTAAAATAACAATATAATAAATATATAGTATAATTTCACGAAGTGAAAAAACAAAAGATGTTATTAAAAATTAGGAGGACATAACAGTGCCAATGAATTTAGTAAAAAATATTACAATATGTGAAGTAGGACCAAGGGATGGGTTGCAAAATGAAGCGACTATACTAACAACTAATCAAAAAGTAGATATTATAAAAGACATGATTGAGGCAGGTTTTAAAGTTATTGAAGTTGGGTCGTTTGTGAGTCCAAAAGCAGTACCTCAAATGGCAAATACAGATGAAGTGTTTAAACTAATTCCACAATTAGAAGGTGTAGAATACAGAGCTTTAATAGCTAATGCTAAAGGTGTGGACAGAGCTGTAGCATGTGGTTGTAAAAAAGTAAAATTAAATGTATCTGCAAGTAAAGCTCACAACTTAGCGAACTTAAATATGACACCTGAAGAAAGTGTGGCAGGATTTAAGGAATGCGTTGATAAAGCATTAGAAAATAATATAGAAATATCAGGTTCTATATCAATGGCATTTGGTTCGCCGTGGGATAAAGAAATACCAATTCAAGATGTAAAAGATATAGTTCAAGCTTACTTAAATGTTGGAGTTACGGAAATATCACTATCAGATGCATCTGGAATGGCATATCCAACTCAAGTATATGAAATTTGTGAAGAAATGAAAAAAGAATTTCCTCAAGTAAATTGGTGGTTACATTTCCATAATACAAGGGGATTAGGAGTTGCAAATATAGTTGCAGGAATGCAAGCAGGAATAAATCAATTTGATACATCCTTTGCTGGAGTAGGAGGTTGCCCTTTTGTTCCAGGAGCAGCAGGGAATGTATCAACAGAAGATGTAATCCATATGTGTGATGAAATGAATGTGATAACAGGTATAGATATAGATAAAGCGATAAAGATTAGTAAAAAAGTAGTGGAAATAGTTGGTCATTCAACAGATAGTTACTTGTTAAGAGCAGGAAAATCTAAAGATCTCATAAGGGAATTACCTACAGGACAAATTAAAAATCAAGTAAAATCTAATTAGTTACTAAAGCAGTTGAATATTAATTCTTCTGCTTTTTTTCCTTATTATTATATATTTTGGTTAAAAAACATAATAAGACTCGTTAAAATATATATAGAAAAAAATAATAATAAAAGTAGAAAAAAATAATAATAAAAGTAGTTGACATAATTAATCTGACTTGATATACTACTATAGTTGTCTGAAGCGAAAACATAATAATTAATTTAAAAATATGATTGACAGTTTCGACAAAATGTGATAAACTTTAGAAGTTACTTCGTTTATAAAAGTAACATTAAGAATTGTAAAATGATAAAAAAGTACTTGACAAACAAAGATGAGTACGATATACTAACAAAGCTCACAAAAAGAGCGAAGCAAAAAACTGAACATAGACAAT
>DIVM01000093.1 GCA_002435835.1 Firmicutes bacterium UBA6132 | reverse complement strand
ATAGGAAATTATTGTATTGTAGGAGCAGGTAGCTTTGTGAATAAAGATGTGCCAGATAATAGTGTTGCATTTGGTACTCCAGCTAAAATAGTTGGTAAAATTATTATTGAAAATGAAGAGATAAGAGTTGATTACTTTAAATAAGTATATTAAAAAGAAATTAGAAAACTATGACACCAGTAAGAACTTGTTTTATAAAAAAACATATTATGAAATAAAAGCGGAAAATTTTTATAAATTGATTAAAAAAAGAGGGTGTCACGGTGTCAAATAAAGAAGATTTAATGTACAAGATTATAAATAAAACAGCTGTAGTTGGAGTAATTGGATTAGGATATGTAGGACTACCTTTAGCAATGGAAAGTTGCAAAAATGAATATAAAGTTATAGGCTTTGACATACAAGAAAAGAAAGTTTCTATGATAAATAACGGCTGTAACTATATCGGCGATATAGAAGATTCAGAATTTAAGGAAGCTGTAAGTACAGGAATGTTAAAAGCCACTTCAAATTTCGAATTTATAAAACATGTAGATATAATTTTAATCTGTGTTCCAACTCCTTTAGATAAATATCAGCAGCCAGATATAAGTTACGTTAAATCATCTACAGAGGCTGTTGGTAAATATCTTCGCAGGGAGATGTTAGTAGTTCTGGAAAGTACAACTTATCCAGGTACAACAGAAGAATTGCTATTGCCTATACTTCAAGAGATATCAGGATTAAAGTGTGAAACAGATTTTTACTTAGCTTTTTCACCGGAAAGGGTGGATCCTGGTAATTTAAAATATAAAACAAAAAATATTCCAAAGGTAGTAGGCGGAATAGGAGAAAAAAGTACCGAATTAGCGTCAGCTTATTATAAAAGTGTGCTTGATAGTGAGGTTTATAAGGTGTCCAGTCCAAAGGTAGCAGAAATGGAAAAAATTCTTGAGAACACATATAGAAATATAAATATAGGATTAATTAATGAAATGGCTATTATTTGTAATAAAATGAATATAAATATTTGGGAAGTTATAGAGGCTGCATCAACAAAACCTTATGGATTTCAAGCTTTCTATCCTGGACCTGGGTTAGGAGGTCATTGTATACCTTTAGACCCATATTATTTAACCTGGAAAGCTAAAGAATATAATTATCATACCAGGCTTATAGAAACCTCAGGAGAAATTAATAGTTATATGTCTCAATATATTTTGGAAAGATCAACAAAAATATTAAACAGATTTAGAAAAGCATTGAAAGCATCAAATATTATTGTATTAGGAGTTGCATATAAAAATGATATTGATGATTATAGAGAAAGTCCAGCACTAAGAGTTATAGAAAATTTTCAAAACGAAGGGGCATACGTCCAATTTAATGATCTATATATTCCAGCTTATAAATATAAAGAAAAGATATATTATGGGACGGAGCTGACGAAAGAAATATTAAATAAAGCTGATTTAGTAGTTATAACAACTGCTCATAAGAAGTATGATTATGATTTTATACAAAAAAATTCACAGTTCATATTTGACACAAGAAATGCTACAAAGGATGTTATTAATAGGGAAAATATAGAATTATTATAATAGCTTTAATAAAGAGATAAAAGATAATTGTTAAGACTAACTATATGAGGTAAGTAATTTTTAATAATTTTTATCTAATTAATAAATAAACATAGAGCTGTGGTTAGAGCCTTAAAGGTAACAGGAGTAAAAACTAATCCACAGCGTCTATTAAAGATTACAGAAAATAATCAAGAAAGGAAAATTAATAATGGAAAATTTGAACAAGCATATAGAAAGCAATAAAGGGTTAAAAGTTGTTCATGGAACTATGGAAATCGCTAATCAAATGTATACAATAACAGAAGGGTTAAAAAGATGCAATGTGAATGCAAAATCTGTAAATTACTATCCTAGTTATTTAAATTATAAATCTGACTTTATGTTTGATTTATCAACATTTAATATTAATGAGGCTGATAAATTAACTAAAGAACTTGCCACTCAATTAATACGAGAAAATGATATTTTTCACTTTCATTTTGGAACAAGCCTTACGTTAGATTATTCTGATTTAAAAGTATTGAAAAATTTAAATAAAAAAGTATTTATGCATCATTGGGGATCTGATGTCAGGCTTTTTTCAAAAGCAGTAATTAAAAATCCTTATGTAAAAGTAAAAAATTCAGATGAAAAAGGAATTATTCAACGACTTACATTTTTAGGAAATCATATCGAAAATTGTATCGTTTCAGATTTTGAATTATATGAATATATTAAAGATTTCTACAAAAATGTATATCTAATAAAACAGGCAATAGATATTGAACAATACCAAACAAATATTAAACCCAAAAATAATAAATTATGTATTGTACACGCTCCTACTTCAGTAGGAATAAAAGGTACGCCTTATGTTATAAAAGCAATAGATGAATTAAAGGATAAATATGATTTCGAGTTTAAATTAGTACAGGGTACATCCCATTTAGAGGCTAAAAAAATATATGAAATGGCGGACATTATCATAGACCAACTCTTGACAGGGACATATGGTTTATTAGCAGTAGAAGCTATGGCTATGGGAAAAGTTGTAATTTGCTGGATAAGTGAAGATATGAAAAATAAATACCCAGATGAATTACCAATAATATCAGCAAATCCAGATACTTTAAAAGAAAAGTTAGAATATATAATAAGGAACAAAGACATGTTAGAGGAAGTAGAAAGTAAAAGTAGACAATTTGTTGAGAAATATCATAATTCAGAAATAATAGTAAAGGAACTACTAAAATTATATAATTAAAAAATTAGACACCATTCGACAAATTTTTCATATAATATGGTGAACAATATATTTTACTTTGTTTTGTGAATAAGAAGGAGTGATTTTGCTATGGCAAATAGTATAGTATTTCAAAATTCTGCGGAGCAATTGAAAACCGCAATATTTGGTTATGATGGCACTAGTTATCAGGCTCTTAAAGTAAATAGTACTGGAGAGCTAGATATAAATGTAGGTACACTATCACAAATTGGAACAATTAATACCTTAACTTCAATTACGAACGGT
>DIVM01000249.1 GCA_002435835.1 Firmicutes bacterium UBA6132 | reverse complement strand
TAAATAATATTATACAAATTATGCTAATTATGCTATAATTTTGACAAATAAAAATTATATGTTATTCAAGATTTTATTAAAAAGGAGAAATGCTTTAATGGAAGAAAACAAGACAGTTCCTTATGAAACTTCAAATTCTAAACAAGTTATTACAAAAAAGAAAAACAAGGAAAATAATAGAGTTTTTCTTGTTTTAATAGGAGTTTTACTTTTACTTGGAATGTACGCATACGATAAAATTCTGTGGAAATTTTGGTCTTTTATAGAATTGATAATTAAATAGTTTCAATAAATTAAAATATTTAAATTAAAATATTTCTTATTAATCTTGTTTAACATATTATATTTGATTATCTGTTTTTATAAAATTAATTTGTTGCAGATAGATTTACATAAAGCTAATCATCAAAGTATAAGAAATAAATTTTAGCTTATAATTATATATGTTGAAAAATAAAAAATAAAAAGGAGATTAACATGAGTTCATTAATGGCAATAAAAGTAAACGGCAGAGAATCTAAAGCTCCAAACTTGCAAGAAGTACTTACGAAATATGGTTGTAATATTATTACAAGAGTTGGTTTTCATGAAACAAGCGAGGATAAATGCTCAATGGACGGAATTATAATCCTTCAGCTTTGCGGAGATGAATCTGAAGTTAATTCATTATATAATGACGTTAAATCCCTCGATGGCATTACTGTTAAATTTATAGAATTTTAATATTAAAAACTTAAGAACAAGAAAGATCATTTCAAAAGATGCGACTTTCTTGTTTCTTTATTGAATAAACTTTTCTTTTATCTTTAATTTTATGAATAATCAAATTAAATATTTTAAATTATCGCTTAAACCTTGTCACTGGTATACATGTTGTAAAAGTTCTAAAAAACCTTTCTGTGATGGCTCACATAAAGGTACTTCATTTACACCAATGGAATTTACTCTTATAAATATAGAACACACCAAAATCTTTAATAATATTAAATTTATAGCATTTGACTTAAGTTAGTTTTGTAAACACGGAATCTTTTAAATTGAATATAATAAATATTAATATGTAAATAAATATATTAATTAAAAATTGACAAATCTATTTAATTTGAAAGGGTGGAACAATAGTGAAAGATATTTTTATGAGTCTAAATACAACTATTGAGCATCAAGTGGGATATTTAAATCTTTTTGTAGTATCAGCAATTGATAATACTCCTTTACCTAATGCAACTGTAACAATTTACGTAAGAGATGTTAGAAATATTGATATTCCAATTATGATGATAGTAACAACTCTTAATCCTATACTTGTACAATTGCCTGTAGCTCATAGTCCTGGAACAATAATTGAAGGTCCAGAAAATGGTTATTCTATCTATGATATTAAAACAGAAGCTGTAGGATATTATATTAGTCGAATATATGACATACGAGTATTTAACGGAATAAGTTCGAATTTCAATATTAGCATGATTCCTATTTCTGTGGAAATGCAATTTTAATGTGAAAAAAGCTGAAGCTTTAATTTATTATATGATGATATTAAATCCCTCGATGGCATTACTGCTAAATTTATAGAATTTTAATTGCAAATGAATTCTCGCAATAAGGATTTAATTTAAGTCTTTAGACGGTGAAGAATTAACAAAACATTTAGACTATTTGGTTGATAACTTCAATGAAATAGATAAATATAAAAATTAAATAGTTTATAAGCTCATATATATCACACACCATTATAATTTGAATATTATAATTAATATAATAAAAATAAGATAGTGAGGTAATTAATTTGCAAACTTTTATATTTTATGAAAGTCCAATATTCTATCTAAAGATTAAGGTGGTGAATATATGAGCGTTTCAATTCCAGGAGTAACATCAGCTTATGTTCCAAGTTCTGTTACTGTGCATTTGGGTTTGCCAGACGAGAATGCCGAAAATGTTACAGTTTCTTTTTTGGATTATGTAAAAAACGTAGCATCAAGTGAACTATATCCAACATGGCCAGAAAATGCGCTAAGAGCAAATATATATGCGATAATTTCAATTATAATGAACAGGGTTTTTACAGAATGGTACAGAACAAAAGGTTATAATTTTGATATAACAAACACAACACAATTTGATCAGTCATATGTACATAACAGGGAAATTTATGATACAGTTTCTAATATTACTGATCAAATTTTTGATAATTATCTTGCGAGACAGGGTCAATTTGTACCTCTTTATACAACATTTTGTGATGGAAGAGAAGTACAATGTGAAGGATTGTCACAGTGGGGTACTGTAAATTTAGCAAACCAAGGATATACTCCATATGAAATACTTAAATATTATTTTGGAGAAGATATTTCTATTATACAAGATGTTCCATTAAGAGATCCATCAGAAACTTATCCAGGCCTTCCACTTGAATTAGGGGATAGTAGCCCGCTTGTGCTAATTGTACAAATTACATTAAATACTATTGCAACTAACTACCCTGCAATACCTAAAATACCAAATCCAAATGGTAATTTTAATGAAGAAACAGAAGAAGCTGTACTTGCATTCCAACAAACATTTAATTTAACTCCAACAGGTATTGTGGATAAAGCAACGTGGTATAGAATAAGAGGCATTTATATTGCCGTAACAGATCTTGCAGAATTAACAGCATCTGCTATATCTTTAAGTGATATACCACAATTTGCACCAACAACGCCAACTACTCCTACAACACCAACGACACCTACACCAACTCCTGAGCCAACTTTGGCTGTAACTGCTTCAAGAACACAAATAGTACAATATTTTTTAAATGTATTATCAGCTTATTATGCGTCTATTCCAGCTGTTGATATTGATGGAGTATTAGGACCAAAAACAAGGTCATCTTTAATAGAATTCCAAAAAACATTTGATTTACCACAAACCGGTATTATAGATGAACAAACTTACAGTACTATGTACAACGCTGCTTTAGGAATATTAGAAACTTTACCAGCTAGTGCCATAGCGCTACCAACTTTAATATTCCCAGGTACTCCATTAAGGGTGGGTTCTGAAGGTCCTGAAGTTTATCTTATTCAACAATATTTAAATTATATAGCATCAGTATTAGAAGGTATTACTATAGCAGAACCAGATGGAATATACGGAGCAGAAACAGAAGCTGCTGTAAGGTCATTCCAAGATTTTTTTGGAATTAATGTTACTGGAGTTGTTGATCAGTATACTTGGAACAGAATTAATTTAATTTATCGTAATTTAAGATTTGGAAATATAAATGGTGAAATAACCAATGGAACTGCTACATCATAGCAATAAATAATATTTTAATAAATACCACCTCATGCATTTAGGGTGGTATTTATTTTTTTAAAAAATTGGTCTTTATTTACATTTAAATTTTCCCAGAGTATAATTATTTTATAATAAATAATATAAACACAGTTAATATCTTATTCAATTTGATCTTTAATAAATTAATTTAATAAATTATAAAAGGGGAATTAAAATGACCAAAGTAATTATTAAAGAATGTGCGGATTATGAAATTAATAATTTAAAAAGAAAAATTAATGAAGGTATGGAATTTTTAGGGGGCTGGGAAAAATTTATATCTCCTAATATGAAAGTTTTATTAAAAGTAAATTTAATAGGACCAAAAACTTCAGACACAGCTTCTATAACACATTCAGAATTTGTTCGTGCCTTAACACAAATTTTAAATGAAAATAAATGTTCTGTTTGGATAGGGGATAGTTCTGGAGGAGCTATTGGAGGAATTGCGCCTACAAAACAAGCAATGGTTGTTTCAGGTTATGAAAAAATGGCTAAAGAAGAAAAAGCTGAAATTAAAAACTTTGACAAAGAAGGTGTTGTTGAATTTAAACCTAATAGCGGTATAGTAGAAAAAATGTACATAGCAAAACCAATGTTTGAAGCAGATTTTGTAATTAATGTTCCAAAATTAAAAACTCATTCAGCAGCAATTTATACTGGTGCAGTTAAAAATGTTTTTGGATGCATACCTGGACTTAAAAAAGCAGAGTATCACCGCTTAGCACCGGATCCAAAAAATTTTGGAGAAATGTTAGTTGATATACATGAAAATGTTAAAATAGGATTAAACATTATGGATGGAATTGTTGCAATGCAAGGAGAAGGTCCAACAGCAGGTGAGCCATATAATTCTTGTAAAATTTTAATTTCAACAGATCCTTTAGCACTTGATACTGTTGCATCATCGATGCTTAAAATGGAAATAGAAGATGTTCCTATATTATTAACTGCAAGAAACAGAGATTTAGGAAATTCATACATAGATAAAATTGAAATAAAAGGTGATTATATTACAACTCCAACTCTAAATAATTTCAAATATCCTAAGAAGTTTAAAAGCACTAAAAAAAGCAATTATAAAGCATTAGTCAAAGTAATTGATTTATTAAAAGGCTAGACCATATATAAACAAAAAAATATGTAAACAGTGCAATATGTGTGTTGAAAGCTGTCCTGTTCAAGCAATAAACAAAGAAACTAAAAATATAAATTATGATATTTGCATAGAATGCATGTGTTGCCATGAATTATGTTTACACCAAGCAGTTGAATTAAGAAAAGATAATAAATTAGCTGGAGTAGCAGCAAAATTATTTGGCGGAAATTATAGAAAGTAAAAATTTTAGTTAGTATTGTTTTTAAATCAATACTAACTTTTTAATTTGTATAAAAGTTTCTATTTATGACAAATTAAATATTAAATATTAAATGCAAGTGAGACTAACTATATGGAGTCAAGAAAAATTTGAAAGTAATTTGAAAATTATTAAGATAAAAAAGAGTATAACAAATAGAACAACAGAGTTGTTCTGAAAAAATATTGGATGGATACAGAACATTACATTTGTGGAACAAATGCAGTATTGTTTTTTAACAAGTAAAAAATAATGCGTAAAAGTTTTTTGCCTATATGACTCTGAGCAACGCAATAATGTTTACCCTCAGAACGCTTTTTAGATAGATAAGCGGAAAAAGTTGCATCACGCATTGGTACCAACCTGGAAGCTTGCAAAACAGCCCATCTAAGGTATGTGGAACCACGTTTCACCATTGGTGTTTTGGAAGCATTAAACTTTCCGGATTGGTAAGTAGAAGGCTCCATTCCAGCAAAGGCTAAGAGTTTAGCAGGTGTTGAGAATCGCTCAATGTCGCCAATCTCAGCCAAAATAATGGCGGCTAAGGTATAACCAATACCAGTGATGGTAATAATGGGAGAATTAATCTCATCTACAACAATTTTGATCTGCTTGTCTAAAATATCTATTTCATTTTGAATAGAGAGAATAAGACGAATTGTTTGTTGAAGTTCAAAAGCAACAGAACGATTAGCAGAACCAATGGAATTAGATGCTAATTCTTTTAAGGCAATGGCTTTATCATTACCATATCTGCCGTTTGAAGACTTAGTAATGATGTTAATAAGTTTAGTTAAATGACAAGACTTAATGTCATTAGGTGTTGGTAATTCAAGCAATAGAGCATAACTTGAGGCTTGATGTATTGACCAAAATAAATCAGGCAATTCTGGAAAAATAATATCAATAAGTCTTGTTACAGAAATTTTAAGTTTGGAACGATAGCCAATCATGCGATAACGGTGTCTTGTTAATGACTTTAGCTCTTGAATGTGGTATGATACTGGTGAATAGGATTTAGATTCATCAGAAAAGAGCATAGTAGCAATGACTTTGGCGTCAGTTTTATCTGTTTTAGTTTTCCTAAGGGTTCCAGCCTTACGAAAAAGATTAGTGGCTAATGGATTCAGAATATGAACCTTAAAGCCTTTTGAATACAGATAATTTGTGATATTTGTGCTGTAATGACCTGTTGATTCAAGTCCTATTTTTACGTTGTTTAGATCATCTGAATTAGAAAGGATGGCTGAATAAAGAGTTTCAAATCCTAATTTTGAATTCTCAATACGTAAAGAATTAGTGATAACAGAACCATCAGAATCAATGATACAGCAATCATGTTTAGCTTTGGAAACATCAATACCAACAAAAATCATAGTAAACAACTCCTTTTTTAAATTTTAATACGCTATGTTTCCACGAACTCTATGTTGAATGTATCCTTGCTATATATAAAACGTCATGCGTTATCTAACTAATTAACAAATAAACATAGAGCTGCGGTTAGAGCCTCAATAGAAACAGTCAGCTGTTTATGGGCAGCTGCTGTAGGTGACAGAACTAATCCACAGCGTCTATTTAGATTATATAGAAAATAATCGAGAAAGGAAAATAAATTAATGGAATTACTATAGTTCCATTATACAAGGTGATATTATGTGCGGAAGATATTACATTGATATTGATGAAAAAGAATTTAAAGAAATTATCCATAATGCTGAAAAAAATATTTACAAAGATTATAAAACTGGTGAAATATTTCCCTCAAACATAGCTCCAATTTATATACAAGATGAAAAAGCTATGAGACCTATTTTAGCAAAATGGGGATTTCCTAAATGGAATGAAAAAGGGTTAATTATAAACGCTAGGGCAGAAACTATCACAGAAAAACAAATGTTTAAAAAACTTATTGTTTCTAACAGATGCACTATACCAGCATCTGCCTATTTTGAATGGAAAGAAAATACACAAAATAATAAATTAAAAGATAAACATATTATAAAAAAATCTAACTCCATGCTTTATTTTGCAGGACTATACAACATAGTTCCTAAGCACAAGTCAGCTCAAATCAGTATGTTCGATACTTGTGAAAATGAGAAAGATGTGGATATTTTTTATACCATTATAACAAAAGAAGCTAATAGCTCAGTATCTTATATTCACGATCGCATGCCTCTTATATTTGACAAGCTTGAAATAGATGAATGGTTTAGTGGAAAAAGTATTGATGAATTAATTAAAAAAAATAATAATGAGCTATATAGTGAAATTGTTATTTTATAGCAATTGAATTTTATTTACAAAATAAAGTTAATTCTTGACATAAATTCTACATATGGATATACTTCTACAGTCACAATTAATAAGGAGAAAAGTTTATTGATTAAGTTAAGGCCAACAACAAAATCAGATTGTCAGTTTATAATAAAATGTAATGAAGGAAAAGATGCAGATTTCTTGCATCAATGGGCAGGACCGTCATATAGTTTTCCAATTACAATAAATCAAATAGAACAAAGAATGATGAAAGACACAATATATACAAAATTCTTTACTGCTATTCTTGATGATAATATCATTGGTATGGTTGAACTTGGATTCATAAATTATAAAAAAAGCGAATGTAAAATATGCCGTTTCTTAATCGGAGAAAAATTTAGAAATAAGGGTTATGGTGCTGAAATTACTAAATTACTCATAGAATATTCCTCCCACGAATTAAATATGGTAAAAGTATTATTACATACCTCAAGCTCTAATTTAAGTGCTAAAAAATGTTACGAAAAAGTTGGCTTTTCAGTAATTGAAGAAAAAAATACAAATAAAAATGGAATAACAGCATTAAAGATGGAATACATCATTTAATACTGTTACTTTTTTATAAAAGAAGATTAAGTGCTCCTTGAACTATTTCCATTTTGAGCTGTTCTTCTTTTTCAAGCGAAATTTGTGGATTACCTGTTGGATATGGTATGGCCTGTGCTGGATAAATTCTAACTGCACCAACTGTTTTTGATATAGGTGTAACTGTACAAACATGCACTGCAGGTATACCTGCTTTTTCTATTTGTTTTACAATCGTTGCACCGCAACGAGTACAAGTTCCTCATGTGCTTGTAAGAATAACACCATCAACCCCATCATCTAAAAATTTTTGAGCAATTTCTATTCCCATTCTTGTAGCATCTGAAACAGATGTTGAATTGCCTGTTGTTGTAGTCAAATAAGGATAAACACTTCCTATAACTCCCTCTTTTTCTAATTTTCTCAATATGTCTAAAGGGGCAACTCTATTAGGATCTTTATTTGCATAAACAGGGTCAAAACCTGCATGAACAGATTCAAACTCATTTTCTTTTAAATTGCTTTCGTCTGATATATCATACATTTTAAAATTTTTAGCCGATGCAGCTGGCATATGATCAGGATTTCCAAAGGGTACAATTCCTCCAGATGTACATAAAGCTATTTTAGCATTTTTTAATTCTTTTAATGGAGGTGCTGGATTAACTTTTTCATATACTGAAATTTCTAATTCAGTTTCATATGGTTCATTGTTAAGTCTTTTAACCAGCATATCCAATGCTCTTTCTGCTCCATTTTTACTTTTAAATATATTAATTCTTTTTCCTTTAGCAAAATATTGCTCTTCGTTTGGACTTCCAATTTGTTCATTATTTAATATTTTATTAGCAAAGTCTGTAATTAGTAAAACAGCTTTCCTTGTATTTGCAGCAGATTTTCCAACTTTCAAAATATATAAATCCTTTTTATACATTTCCACAGCTGGATTTTCTTCATACAAACCTGTTATAGCTTCAACATTAAATTCATTTTTAACAAAAACACAGACATCTGCACATGCAATACCAAAACGTCCTGCATTAAAAGCGGGACCTGCTATAAGTAAATCAAATTTAACATCTTTTAAATTTGTTTTAATAAAGTCCTTCACTTTGTCCATATTTTCAACATAGTAATTATCACCGCAAATAATAGTTGCAACAATTTCTGCATTTTCTAATTTATCTATAAATGCATTTGCATTTCCTATGGGACCAATATGAAATTGAGGTTCTGTATAAGCTTTATCTTCGCCGCCTATTTGACCAAAAAATTGATTTGTATAAAATATTATTTTTTTCATACAGCACCTCTTTTAAATTGTTGTCGCACTTAAATAAGTATTGCCCTGCAAGTTGTGAGAACCCATTATGCCGTGTATTTCAACCAAAAGCTTTCCATCATCCTGAATAGAATCTATGTTTCCTCCGGTAGTTTTTTCAATGTCTTTTAAAACACCTATTATTTTATTCATTTTTGGTAACATTATAGTTTCATTGCTATTACCTGTTGAAACAATTGCAACTGCTTCATTAACACTGTCCGGCAGAGATTCAGAAAATCCGTCAGCCCCAGCATCTTCGTTTGTAATAATAACAGTTTTAATTTCTTTCTTTTCTAATGATTGACATATAATCATCAAATCAGTTGTAGGATTACCAAAACCTTCTTGGGAAATAACAACACCATCAGCACCTAACATCTCTACTTGTCTTGTAGTTAGCATGCAATTTCTATATTTTTCCTTTAAAGTTACCATTAAAGGATTTAATACAATTCCCATAAAATTTATTTCTTTGCCATGTTTTTTTAAACATTCTTTTATTACTGAATTATTCAAATGATGATATGTAGTTGTTTTAGAACCAGGAGAAACACAGTTTCCGCTTACAATAGCACCATCCATTACTTCTAACGGTGAAATTATAGTTGGGATAATAAGTTTTGTATCCCTACCATAAAAATATGTATCATGCAATAAACCTTGGCTCATACAGTTATAAACATAAACAACTTTTGGCAAATCACCATATTCGGAATATTTTTCACCAATATTTTTCCATTCATATTTTTCTGTTTCATATTCTTTGTATTGAAGACCAATTTTTCCAATATAATTAGCTGCTTTTATGCCTGCTAGCCTTACAGCTTCCTCATGTTCATGTTGATTAACATTTTCTTCTTTTACAATTACCATTACTATATTTATAAGTTTAGAAAACAGGCTATATTGTGCCGCTGGTCCACTCATATCGATTAGACCTTCTTGAAATCCAACAATTGGCCCAGTTGTAACAACAGAACATCCATTAAGTACATAAGTTATACCGCTGCCACCCTCTTCAAATTGAACACCAAAAGTTCCAGAAAACATCTCACCATTCAATTTAGCTCTCGGTTCTATAACATCTTTAACAGGCAATATTCTTGTAGATTCACCAGGTTTTGCAATATCGAATGTGACATCTTTTATTCTTTTATCTTCCTTTATTAAATCACTTAATAAACTTGAATTTAAAAATAATGTATTGTTTTCTATCTTATTTTTTTCACCTAAAACTACATCTTTTATTTGAATTTTTCTTAATTCTAAATT
>DIVM01000307.1 GCA_002435835.1 Firmicutes bacterium UBA6132 | reverse complement strand
TCTGAAAGTCTGTCATCATCTGCTGCCCAAACTTCAGTTTTAGGATCAATTGCCAATGTATCAATTGTATCATTTTCATCTGTGCTCATTGTGAATGCAGGTCCTACTGATATGCTCTTTCCATCAACTACAAGTGTGTAATCCCAGTAATTATTGTTGTCTGAATCTACAGAATCCAATGTACCTTCAATCTTGTAGTCATAAGCATCCAGCACATATTCTCCGCTTGTAGCTTCCCAGAAATAAAGAACATCATCTGTTGCTAAAGCTTCTAAATTTGCTAAATCGCCATTTTTAAATACAAGGTATTCTTCACCATCAAGTTTCAATGAACTTTCATTTTCATCATATAAAAAGTATTTAACTTTTTCATCATCCAAATCTACTTCTGTGATTACTACGGGCAAGTCATAGTTAACCATATCCATAAATATGATTTCATCATCTTCATTTAATATAACTTTACCTGCTACTTCTTCTAAAGTTACATATCCTGCTCCAACACCTTCTGCTGCCATATCTGCGAGATCAGTAACTCTTTCATAGTTGAAGAATACTATTGCATCGTCAGCTACATCAAATGTATCATCAGTTTCGTCTAAAGATACTTCAACATTACCTTTTTTCACATTATAGTTATCATCACCTTTAGCGATACCAACAATATAGTCATAAGCTATTACATCTTTTGAATCAGTTGTATCTTGCAGTGAAATTACTATATCATCATCTTCCAATTTTCCATCAGTATCCATATCCTTTACAAATACAGTAACTTCATGACCTAGTAAAGCATCTGCATCAATTGTTTCTAACAATTTAAATGTATAAGTCTCTTCATCTTCGTCTCTGATTATTACTTCATCAGCATTTAAATCGCCTAATGAGTGAGTTGAAGTTTCAAGTACATATGCTTCTTCTAATTCATATACATTTAAATATTTAGTAAGAAGTGTATCATCAGTAATTGTCCAAGTTTGATCTCCAGAAGTTACTTCAGTTAAATCCATTAAGTCAATATCTAATGATTTATTTGTCAATATTGAAACAATGCCTCTAATTGCAGGATCATTATAATTGAATTTTACACCTAAAGTTAAACCAATTTCTGAAGCTTTAGATAAATAATTTGATGGCCAATCTTTTCCATCTAATGCTGGTTCATAGCCAAGTATACGAACTAACATTGTAATAGCTTCTGAATATTTCACCTGAGCTTCAGGTTTAAATGTTCCGTCAGGATAACCTACTATTATTCCTTTAGAACTTGCTAAATTTACATATCCACTTGCCCAGTGGTTTGCATTAACATCTGCAAATTTAGTATTTGCTATTGAACCTTCTGCAACATCCTCCATACCTAAAGCACGTATTGCAATTGCAGCAAATTCTGCTCTTGTAATTGTTTTGTCAGGTTTAAATGTTCCGTCTTCATAACCGACAATGATATCTAATGCTGATAGTCTTTCTACTGCAGTTGCATAGTCAGTTCCTTCAACATCTGACGGTAAAGCAAAAGCCATGGTAAAGCTTGACATAACCATAGCCATTGCTAAAATCAATGATAATACTTTTTTCATCATTTCCTCCTATATAATTATTTAGGTTCAGTGATTAAGAACTACTTCCAAGCCCTATTGCTCACCTCATAATCAATTTAGCTTTTTTACATTATAAATTCAATAGTCAATGTATGTATAAATGTAAAATATTCTTACATTTTTAAACAATTGTAAACTACAATTCATATCATAATGTAATCAAAATGTAATAATACAATATTAAATATAAAATAACTTATAATTTTATATTTAATATTGTTTGTAAGCTTCATATAATATTTATATTTCCTATATAAAAAAATTTATAGTAAAATCTTTTATATAGTATAATAAAAGGAGTTATTCACATTTTATAATATGATAACTCCAGAAAAATTTTATTAAATTAGTACTACTATTCGCAAATTGTAAATTTAATTACTTAACGTTAATAAATGATTTATTACCTAAGAGTTTGTATCCAAACAAAAACAGGAATTGTTATTAATGAAAGCAAATGAGTTATAACTATTATTTTTGAAGAAAAAACATCATCCCTGTTATATTGTTTAGCAACTATAGGCATCATTACTGCAACTGGAAGTGCAGCATAAATTACATAAATTTGTTTTATCATCTCATTTACATTTATAAATTTTAATAAAATAATCATAATTATGGATGAAACTATTAATCTTAAAAACGAAACATAATAAGCATCTTTGTCTGAAAAAGCTTCGCGTACACCAATTACTTTAATTTTGCTACCTATTATAATCATTGATATTACAGTTGTCATGCTTGCAAGTAACGATACTAAACTTTTGCCAAATGCAGGCAATGGTATTTGTAATAAATAAATTGCAAATCCTACATAAATACTAATCATATTTGGATTTAATAACATTTTTTTATAAGAAGCATTTCCTTTTTTCTCTCTTATGAAAACAGACAACCCATATGTCCACATAAAAACTAAATTAGGTATGTAAAACATAGTTGCGTAAAATAAACCTTCTTGTCCAAATAATTGATTTATTATTGGGAAACCCATAAAACCACCATTCATCAGAACTAAAGAATATTTAAGTACTCTTTTCTTTTCATCATCTTTTATTTTATAAGCTGAAAACTTAGCAAGAATAACAAGAAGAAAATCAAAAACAACTGCAATAAATAATATATATATTCCTATTTTGAATTTTTCCAATGAAAATTCTATTAAAAATGTATTTATAATCATTGCAGGTGTAGTAATGTTTACTAAAATATAAGTAAATGATTGTTCAGCATCATCATTTAACTTATTATATTTTCTAAGATTAAACCCTATAAGTATCAAACATCCCATTAATATGATGCTGTTAATTAATGTATTTATTATCATGTGTACCTCATAAATTTTTTGGTATTCATAGGATATCACAAAATAAATACTAATTCAACAATCATACTAAAAAAACTATAGCACCCATATGAATGCTATAGTTTATAGTCCCTTATTTTACTGATTCTTTTAAAGCTTCATCACGTGCCTTTTGCCACTCATTTTGAGCTTGGTTAAATTCTTCTATATTCATGGATTTAGAAAGAAGTTTCTGTCTTTTCCATCTTTCAGATGATATTCCAAATGGCGAAAATTGAGATTCAAATGGATGTACTTTACTTGCCATATATCCATTGCTGCTACCTACAGAATATGGTATTACAAAAGCATTTTTTATTAAATATGCTTCTGCATTCGCGAAAGTTTCATAACGTTTTGTTAAATCAACAAGTTCTTTTTCAGCTGATAAAACCATAGCTTCATACACTTCATATATATTCTTGCCGTTCTGGCCAACTTGAGTTGTAAATTCTGGGAAATTGAAATTTGATCCTCTTTCAAATGGGTCAGTATATGTTTGTGGATCTGCATAGTCAGGTCCCCAGTTGCATTTCATTAAAGCATAGTTTCCTGATCTCCTTGTTTTATCAAGAAATCCTGCTGGTTCATGTGGAAGCAATTTTATTTCTATATACTCAGGTCCAAGTGTAGTTTCTAATTGTTGTTTTATAA
>DIVM01000349.1 GCA_002435835.1 Firmicutes bacterium UBA6132 | reverse complement strand
ATTAACCATGATGTATTGAATTTACTATATTTTTTTTATAAATAATTTATTTGCTATAAATTATTTACCGAAATATCTCTTTAAAAGTCCTTCAAATGCACAGCCATGTCTTGCTTCGTCTTTGCACATTTCATGAACTGTGTCATGGATTGCATCAAGGTTTAATTGTTTAGCTTTTGTAGCTAATTCTTTTTTACCTTTGCAAGCTCCGTTTTCAGCATCTACTCTTAATTGAAGATTTTTTTGAGTAGAATCAGTTACCACTTCCCCAAGAAGTTGAGCAAATTTAGCTGCATGTTCTGCTTCTTCAAATGCAATTCTTTTGTATGCTTCAGCGATTTCTGGGAATCCTTCTCTATCAGCTACTCTTGACATAGCTAAGTACATACCAACTTCTGTGCATTCTCCTGTAAAATTCTTTCTTAAACCTTCTATAATTTCAGGATCAACACCTTTAGCAACTCCTACAAAATGTTGGTCAGCCCATTCTTTTTTTTCTGAAGACATTTCTTCAAATTTATCAGCTGGAGCTTTGCATATTGGGCAGAATTCTGGTGCCGCATCTCCTTCATGTACATATCCGCATACTTTACAAACAAACTTTTTCATTATTTTCCTCCAAATATATAAATTAATTTTAGCATTTTTTGCTTACTTGTTATATATACCACAGAAAAATAAGTCGAAACAATTATTTTGTTAACTAATTGTAATAAATTTCACACCTAAAATGTAACAATTAATTTTATTAACTTTTTAACATAAGAGAAACATACTTCTTAGAAGCTTTTAAAGATCCTATAAATATTCTATAAATATTTTTTACTCCGTACTTTTTAATTGTTTCAGTATTTTTATTTATAAATATATTCACATATAAATTTGTTTTTAAAAGTTCATAATAATATTCTCTTAAACTAATTTTAGAAGGTTTTATCATTACTTGTCCAAAACTCCATTTTTCATAATCATTTATCTCATATAATATCCTATTTTCATATTCCTTATATAAAGGCAAATTAGGAAATGGAGTTAAAGGGCTTATGGATGTAATTTGTGGCTTCAATTTTTTTATATATGCTCTAAATAACTTAAAATCCTTTTTACTCCAGTCAGGATGTGCCATAAATGATGCCCAGACATCAATTCCTATTTCTCTTAAAATTTCTGCTGCTATATAATTATCATTTGTATTTGATTTTTTATTATAATGAACCATTTCCTCATCTGAAAATGTTTCATATCCAACCAATAAAGCTTTCAGTCCATGATTCGAAAGTTCTTTCAAATAATCTTTATATTCTATAATACCTTGCACCGAAGCATACATTATATAATTCTTTTTTAAATTAAGTTCTTTTACTATACTTATAAATGCTTTAATTTTTTCTTCATTGGCTAAAAAATCATTGTCCATGAACATTATGGTTGGTTCTTTAATACTTAATAAATCTTTTTTTGTAAGTTGTATGTCTATTAATTTTTCTTTGACGCCTTCAATTCTCCACCTTAAACAAAAATCACAAACTTTTTCACAGCCAGTTCCAAATTCCATTATAGCTGCAGGCCTATATCCAAAATAAGAATATTCACTTCGGTATTTATCTGTTGAATTTCTGTCCGGAAACAAATATTCATTTTGTCTTTTTTTTCCTGTTGATTCATATTTAAAAGATTTAGATCTTACTCCATCTATTATATTTGCTTTACCCGTAACAACTTCAGAATAAAACTTTTTCAAATTATCTTTAGTGGTATATTCAAAAATATGGTCAACTGCATCATGGAAAAAAGCGCTATGATTTAAATAAGTTTGTGTACCGCCCACAACTGTAATTATGTTATTATCATAATTTTTAGCTTCTACACATAATTCAATTACTTTAAAAACATCTATACACAAACTTGTTATTCCTATTACCTGTGGTCTATATGTTTCCAATTTTTTTGTTAATCCATTAGTTTCAATCATCATATCATAAATTTCTATCTCATGATCTTCTTTTAGCACACCATAAACCATTTCAAGTCCGATGGGTTCAGAAAACATAAAATCACTGAGAGTTATAGCTTGTTTTATTCTTGGAGGTCTTACTAATAATATTCTCATTCTACCTTCCTTAAAAAATATTAGGTGTTATTTTTCTTTTTATTTGATATCTGTAATAAAGGTTTACTATACAATAAAACAAATATTTGCTAGGCTTTTTTAAAAATTCATTCCTTAAAATATTTCTTTTTATAATTGATTTTAAAGTAAATAATGATTCATATAAATCCCAATATGCATTTGTTAGTTCATCAGGAGTCATATTTTTAGGTTTATAAACTGCTTCTGTTCCGTCAAAAGAATATATATTTTCATTTATTAGTCTTTTTGAGTTTTTTATATCTTCAAAAAACTTTGTACCAGGTATTGGTGTTAAAATATAAAACCTTGGAACCGATATTTTATTGTATTCTATAAAATTCTTAGTTAATTTTATGGACTCTAAAGTATCACCTTCACCTCCAACAACCATTTCAGTAGAAACATCTATGCCGTATGATTGGATGTTTTTAATTAATTCAGGATAATTTGATGGTGTCGCCCATCCTTTATTCATGGCTGTTAAACTTTCTTTTGAAATACTTTCAAGACCAAAACTAAGTGTTGTGCATCCACTGTCCGCTAATACTTTAAGCAGTTCATTTTCTTTTCCTATTCGAATATCACACTGGCTCATCCATTCCATATTAAGATTTTTAATTTCTTTTAATAATTTTCCTAAATAATCCCTATCAGAAAATATATTATCATCAAGGAGAAGAAATTTTTTAAATCCTAAATCTTTAACTTGTTTTATATCTCTTACAACTTCGTCCAAGGGCTTTTTTATATATTTTCCTTTATATAAACATGCCACTGAACAAAAGCTGCATGTATTAGGGCATCCCCTTCCAGCTTGAACAGGCAGAAAATCCCCTATATTTTTATTTATTATTAAATCAAATCTTGGCAAAAGTGTAGAAAATATACCTTTGTCCAAATTCTTTTCATATATTTTTTTAAGACAGTCATTTTCAAAATCAATCAATAACTGCTTCCATACAAGTTCTGCATCCCCTACTACTACAGCATCGCAGTATTTAGTAGCTTCTTCTGCCATTATACTTGCCATGTAGCCTCCGAGTACAACTGTCTTTCCCTTCTCACGAAAAGCTTTTGCAATATCAATTGACCTGATTACACCGTGACCCATGGTGCTTATTCCTATTAAATCTGCATCTNNTGCCATGTAGCCGCCTAAAATAACCGTTTTGCCACGCTTACGAAATTCTTGGGCAATATCTATTGTTCTTAAAACTCCATGACCCATGGAGCTTATTCCTATTAAATCTGCGTCCGTATCAAATGGTATATCCTCTAATATTTCCAGAATAATTTCTGTTTCATAATGTTCAGGCATCATAGCTGCTAAAAGGGGCATAGCTAATCCAACAAAATATAATCTGTTTTTCTTAATTGGCATATGATTTTGATCATATGGACTTGGTTGTATAAGTAATATTTTTTTCTTTTTCATATTAGCTTACCTTCCCCTAATTATTTTTTGTATATATTGAAAACTCACAAAATAACTACCTAAAAGCATTTTAAAATTCGCTTTAATTCCATATTTTTTAATAAGAAATAATACATTTGTTGGTCTCATAATAATCTTATAATATGATATTAAAAGTTCTATATAAAATTTCCTTATGCTCATAAATTCTGGTTTTAATACAACATGAGCCATATCCCAACATTCATGCTGTTCTCTATCTATTAACAAATGAGGCATATATGATTCAAATATATCTGTTCCAGGCAATGGGGTAAGGGGCTGTAAATTTACAAACCTTGTATTTAAATTGCGTAACCATGATGTAAGCTCTTTAAAATCTTCTTTAGTAAAATCCAATGGAATGATTAATGTGGCATAAAGTTCTATATCAAACTCTTTTAATATTTCAATACATTTTTCATTAATTTCTTTAGTTGTTCTTTTATTGTATGCTTTTAAATCATTTGCTCTAACCGATTCAATTCCAACAATAACTGCTTGTAATCCTATGTTTTTAAGTTCCCTTAAAATTTCCTTATTTTCAGTTATAAAATCAGCTCGTCCATAAACTAAATATTTTTTGTTAATATTATTTCTTTTAACTGCTTCTACAAATTCCTTTAGTCTTTCTGCATCATATAAAAAATCATCATCAACAATATATATTT
>DIVM01000008.1 GCA_002435835.1 Firmicutes bacterium UBA6132 | reverse complement strand
AATGGAGAACTTACTTATACAAAAGAAGCTGCTCATTCAAAGCCAAGAATACTTTATCATAAAGATATTACAGGCAAGGAAATTTCAAGCAAGCTTCTTAAACAGGTAAGAAAAAGAGAAAATATTAAAATTATAGAAAATATGACCTTATTGAATATTATTACAAACTACAATACCTGCACAGGTATTGTAGTTTGTAATAAAGATGGACAAATCGTTGTTGTTGAATCAGATTATGTGATTTTAGCAACCGGAGGATTAGGCGGCTTATACCAGCATTCAACTAATTTTAGACACTTAACTGGAGATGCAATTGCTATTGCCATTAAAAATAATATTGAATTAGAAAATATAAATTATATACAATTTCACCCAACCACATTTTATTCTAAAGAACGCGGAAGGAAATTTCTTATTTCTGAATCTGTGCGAGGCGAAGGAGCTTTACTTTACAACAAAAATATGGAGCGTTTTGTTGATGAACTTCTTCCAAGAGATATTGTGGCAAAAGTAATACAAAAACAGATGGAAATAGATAAAACAGAATTCGTATGGCTTTCAATGAAACATATGGGAAGTGAGAAAATAAAAAAGAGATTTCCAAACATTTATAATTATTGTTTAAAACATAGTTATGATGCAACTAAAGATTTAATACCAGTAACACCTGCACAGCACTTTCTAATAGGCGGTATAAAAGTAAATTCAAACAGTAAAACTTCAATGGACCATTTATATGCAATAGGAGAAACAAGTTGTACAGGTGTTCATGGTGCAAATAGGCTTGCAAGCAATTCCTTGCTTGAATGTCTTGTTTTTGGGAAACGTGCATCAAAAAATATTATGGAAAACTACGATATGCTTACAAACATAAAACGCAATGTTAATTTAAATGATTACAATAATTTAGAAAATTTGAAATCAACATATAAAAAAATCATACTAAATGAAATTGAAAGGATAAATTCTGATTATGGACCAAGTAAACATAAAACTTAATGCTGATGATTTAATAAAACAAGCATTGAAGGAAGATATAACAAATGAGGACATATCAACAAGGGCAATAATTCGCGAGAAATGCAAGGGCAGTGTTGAACTTATATGCAAAGAAAATGGTATAATAGCTGGCTTAGACATATTTAAAAGAGTATTCGAAATATTAGATGATACTACAGAAACTAAATTCTACTTTTATGATGGTGATGTAGTTAAAAATGGAAATCTCTTAGGAATTATTATAGGGGATATAAGTGTTCTGCTCTCAGGAGAAAGGACTGCACTTAACTTCTTGCAACGCATGAGTGGCATTGCCACATATACAAGAAAGCTATCTGACATATTAAAAGGTACAAAAACAAAGTTAGTAGATACCCGCAAAACAACACCTAATATGAGAGTTTTTGAAAAATATGCTGTTAAAATCGGAGGTGGTTTTAATCACAGATACAATCTTTCAGATGGCATACTTCTTAAGGACAATCATATAAAAGCTGCTGGTGGTGTAAAAGAAGCCATCTATATGGCAAAAGAATATGCACCTTTCGTAAAAAAAATAGAGGTTGAAGTTGAAAATATTAAAATGGTACATGAAGCATTAGAAGCAGGTGCTGATATAATAATGCTTGACAATATGGATTTAGACACTATGAGAAAAGCAGTAAGTATAATTGGAAAAAAAGCATTAACAGAATGTTCCGGAAATGTTACAGAAGAAAAGCTTTCTGAAATAGCAAGCCTGGGTATAGATTTTGTATCATCCGGAGCTCTCACACATTCTTCTCCTATTATTGACTTATCAATGAAAAACTTAAAAAAAATATAAAATCTTAAATATTTCCTTAAAATTTCATATGCTGTTTAAAAATATAAAAACCGTTGATTTTTCAACGGTTTTTATATTTTTTTCATAACTTTTGTGCTGATTTTGTCAGCAGTCTAATTCTTTGTATTCACAAAGAATTTTTGTGGAGTGAATGTAAAACTCAGTCCTTAATAATGAGAGTCATAGTAAGTATATGAGTCGCATTTTTGTAATGTAAGAGATGCATTACATATGGTTCTTTTACATTTGTTAATTTACATTAATTATTTAATCATTAAATTTCGCAATTTTTTTCTACTGTATCATAAATAACGTAATTTTTATTTGAGCTGTTTAATTTTGGAATATATAATTTTAAATTTTCTTCTTTAGTAAATGCTACTTCATTTTCATTTGCTATTACATTTAATAAGTTAGCTATTTCTTCAAACATTTGTAAGTTCGAAATACCTGTTAAAGGTTCAATTACTTTAACTACTTCTTTTAATGTTCCATCAGTTGAAAACATTGTTCCGTTGCTTTCTGCTAAACTGTTTAAAGGAAGAACATATTCAGCTAAATCTGTTGTTTCATTTTGTAAAACATCAAATGTTGCAAAGAATTTAAGTTTAGAAACAGCTTCTTTTAATTCAGAATTGCTTCCTATTAAATCTTCTCCTATTACAACAAGAGCTTTTATGCTTTCATTTAATATAGCTTCTTCTATTTGATTTTTAGAAGATTTAAATCCTAAATTCCAAGCGCCTTGGCTGTTGCATTTAGGTTTAACAATTATTAAACCTCTTTGTGGTTTGTCGTAGTTATCAGTTAACAATAAAATGTCTCCTAATAATTTTAATGCTTCATTTTGAACCGTATTTTCATCTGCAACAATAATAGGTTTTTTAGAATTCTTTAAAGCTTCTGCAGCATTTATCATGCACTCAGTTACTTTAACTTCATTTAATGAGTTTTTAAATTCATCTATATTTTCGAATTTATTTAATATTTCTTCTTTAACTGACCCTGACTCAATTAACGATTTAACAACACCTGCAAAAAATACTTCATAATTTTCAACACGTAGTTCATTTGACCAATCGTTCATTCTTGTAGGTTGAGTGCATGCAGACAACATTTTTATGTTTTTAGCTTGTTTTTTAAGCATCATTCCAAGAGAAGGATGGTTTTCATATACTTCTCCAACTGAAATTATTAAATCAGATGAACTTAATTCTGCAAAGCTAACTGTAGATTGGTTTTCACCTAATACTGATTCTATTCCTGCTTCTTTTTCATTTAATAATGAACCTATCACATTAGTATTTAACTCGTTAGCTATTGCTTTTATATTTTTTAATTCTTCATTTGTTAATTTTGGAGAAACTACAAATGCTATTTGGTTTTCACCATATAAGTTTTGTATGCTTCTTAATCTTTTAGCAACTTCATATAATGCAACATCAAATGATATATTTTCATATTGATCTTTGAATTTTGCATAAGGCTTCAAAATTCTATTTGATGCATTAATATGTTCTATACCAAATTTACCTTTTCCACAAATAGGATTTTGAATTCCTTCAAGGTTCGAAGCTTTATATATTACATTTCCTTTGTGTTCGTAAACAACTTTACAAGTAATGCCACAGTAGCTACAAACTGAAACTGTTTTTGTTAAATCAAGTGGAATTTCTTTTAAGTTTTGTCTTTTTTCTAACCATGCTCCTGTTGGACATACGTCAACACATTGTCCACATGAAATACAATCAGTTTCTTTTAATGGTTTTTCAAATTCAGGTGCAATTACTGTTTCAAATCCTCTGTGAACTAAGCCTAAAGCTGCTGCTCCAACTATTTCATCACAAGTTCTTACGCATAATCCACATTGAACACATTTATCCTGATTTTGTGCTACGAAAGGATGATCTGTTTCTTTATATTTCTTTTCTTTTTTGCCGTAATCCTTTGTTGTGTCTATTTCATAAGTTTTAATATAGTCCACAAGTTGACATCCAAAATAATCTTTACATCCACATTCTAAACATCTTGATGCTTCTTTTAACACTTCTTCTTCTGTCATAGTAGGAAGAATTGGTTGGAAATTAGTTCTTCTTATTTCTGCATCAACTGTTCTGTGTTCTATTCTTTCCATTTCTTCTCTATCTTTAAAATCATCCTTAGTTATATCATCTTGATATACTAAAGGCAAATGCTTAAATGCTATCATTTTGCCTGATAAATAGCTATTCATAACTATTGCAGCTTGTTGTCCTTGTGCTATTGCATCAATTGCAATTTTAGGTCCAGTAACAGCATCTCCACCTGCAAAAACACCTCTTAAATTTGTTTCAAATGTTCCAGGATTTACTTCTATATTACGTTTTTTGCCTTGAGCAACATTTATATTTCCGCAAACAACTTCCTGACCAATTGCAGCAATTATTGTATCTGCTTCAAATTCTACAAATTCACCTGTTGGTTCAGGCTTTTGTCTTCCTGATGCATCTTTTTCACCAAGAATGTTTTTCTCGCATTTTAATCCTATAACCTTTTGTCCATCGCTTAATACTAATGTTGGTGCTGAAAGGAATGAGAATATTACTCCTTCTTCTTTTGCTTCTTTTATTTCTATTTTTTCTGCTGGCATTTCATCTTCACTACGTCTGTAAACAACTCTAACTTCTTCAGCTCCAAGTCTTATACTTGTTCTTGCAACGTCCATAGCAGTATTTCCGCCGCCAACTACAATAACTTTTTTTCCTAACTGAACAGGTTTATTTTCAGCAACTTTTATTAAGAAATCAATTCCTCCCATAACTCCAGGAGTGTTGTCCCCTTCACATCTCATTGGTGAACTTTTCCAAGCACCTATTCCTAAGAAAACAGAATCATATTTATTTTGTAAAAATTCAAGAGATATATCTTCTCCAATTTTTACACCATAATTTATTTTTGCTCCCATTTTTTCTATAACAGATACTTCTTGATCTATGATAGATTTTGGAAGTCTGTATTCAGGAATCCCATAACGCATCATTCCGCCTGGCTGATTCATAGCTTCAAATATTTCAACTTCATGACCTTCTCTTAGCATAAAGTATGCTGCTGATAAACCAGCTGGCCCTGCTCCTACAACTGCAACTTTTTTTCCTGTTGTTGGTTTTAATTTAGGTATATATACATCACCTGAATTTAAATCATAATCAGCAGCAAATGTCTTAACACATGCTATTGAAATAGAATCTTCTACCATTTTTCTTCTACATGCTTCCTCACATGGATGAGGGCAGACTCTTCCTATACTTGCAGGCATAGGTAATTTTTCTTTTATTAACATTAATGCTTCTTTATATTGTTTGTTTGCAACCAATCCAACATATCCTTGAACATCAGTATGAGCTGGACAGTTTAAAGTACAAGGTGCTTTACAATCACCTCTGTGAGTTGAAACTAACATTTGTAAAGCCATATTTCTTGCATCTTGAACTCTTAGGCTTTCTGAATTAACGATCATGCCATTTGTTATAGGTGTTGAACATGCTCTTGCAAGTTTAGGCATGCCTTCAATTTCTACTATACAAAGACCGCATCCGCCGTAAGCTTCTATTCTTTCATCAGCACATAAATGTGGGATTTCAATATTATTTTGAAGAGCTGCTTGTAGAATATTTATTCCAGCTTGAGCTGTGATTTCTTTTCCATTTAAATTAAACTTAACTAATGCCACTTTGCCACACTCCTTAATTTATTTCAACTGCACTAAATTTACATGTTGTAAAACAATTACCACACTTAATACATTTTTCTTGTACAATTATATGAGGTTTTTTAACTGTTCCTTCAATACATTGTACAGGACATTTTCTTGCACACAACGTACAGCCAGTACATTTCTCTTTATTTATTTCATATGTTAATAGAGCTGTACATTTTTTAGATGGACACTTCTTGTCCACTATGTGAGCAACATATTCGTCTCTAAAATATTTGAGGGATGTCAAAACTGGATTTGGAGCTGTTTGACCTAATCCACAAAGTGAAGCATCCTTAACACTTATAGCTAAATTTTCTAACTCTTCCAAATCTTCCATTACACCATTGCCTTCAGTAATTTTATTTAAAATCTGAAGCATTCTTTTTGTACCTACTCTGCAATAAGTACATTTACCGCAAGATTCTTCACAAGTAAATTCAAGGAAAAATTTAGTTACGTCAACTATACATGTTGTTTCATCCATTACAACCATACCACCTGAACCAACTATGGCGCCAGTTTTACCTAAGTCTTCATATGTTACTGGAGTATCAAGCATATATTCTGGCAAGCATCCTCCAGAAGGTCCACCTAACTGAACAGCTTTGAATTTTTTATCACCTTTAATTCCGCCGCCTATACCAAAAATAACTTCTCTTAAAGTCATACCCATTGGAATTTCAGCTAAGCCACCTTTTTTAATTTTTCCTGATAATGCGAAAACTTTTGTTCCTTTACTATTACCTATTCCTATTTCAGCAAATTTCTCTGGACCATGATAAATAATCCATGCTACATTTGCGAAAGTTTCAACGTTATTAATGTTAGTAGGTTTTCTCCAATATCCTGATTGTGCAGGGAAAGGAGGTTTTAATCTTGGCATTCCTCTTTTACCTTCAAGTGATTCAATAAGAGCAGTTTCTTCACCGCATACAAATGCGCCTGCACCCATTTTAATAGTAATATCAAAATTAAAATCACTACCAAGTATATTATTTCCAAGATAATTATTTTCTCTTGCTTGTTCTATAGCAATATTTAATCTTTGAATTGCAAGAGGATATTCAGCTCTGCAGTATATAACTCCATGATTTGAACCCATGGCATAACCACATATAATCATTCCTTCTAACAATTTATGAGGATCTCCTTCACAAACACTTCTATCCATAAATGCGCCTGGATCTCCCTCATCAGCATTACATACTACATATTTTTCTGAACCCCCAGCTTTTAAAGCAGCATCCCATTTAAACCATGTTGGAAATCCTGCGCCGCCTCTTCCTCTTAATCCAGAAATTTTCATTTGTTCTATAACATCTTGTTGAGACATGGATGTTAAAACTTTTTTTAAAGCTTCATAACCGCCAACAGATGTATATTCTTCTATATTTTCAGGGTTTATTTGACCGCAATTTTCTAATGCAATTTTCAATTGATTTATTACAAATATATCTGGTTCTTCACTGGAATAAATAATATATTCTTTTAAAGGTTGTCCATTTTTTAAATGACTTTCAACAATTTCTTTTGCTATTTTAGCATTAACATGACCATATGTGTATTTTATGTCTCCATCGATAACGTCCACTAAAGGTTCATAATAACACATACCAACACAGCCCGTAGGCTCCACTGCAATATTCAAATCATTTTCTTTAACAGAATTGTTTATTGATTCTAAAACTTTTTTTCCGCCTGCTGCAATTCCGCAACTACCAAGTCCAACTAATACTTTCATTATTTATCAGCCTCCTTAGCTAAATTTCTTATAATATTTACAGCTTCCGAAGGTGTTAGGTTACCATATGCTTCTCCGTTAATCATCATAACAGGAGCTAAACTGCAACAACCTAAACAGTTTACATCCTCTATAGTAAACAAACCATCAGTAGTTGTATCACCTGGCTTAATTTTTAATTCTTCACAAATTGCTTGTGATACTTCTTTCGAACCATTTACATGACAAGCAGTTCCTTGACACTGAAGTATTAAAAATTTTCCAATTGGTTTTAACCTAAACTGAGTGTAAAAAGTTGCCACCCCGTATATTGTTGATCTTTTATTAGATGTATTATCAGCAACATAATTTAAAGCACTAAGTGGCAAGTACCCGTATATGTCCTGAGTTGCTTGAAGTATATTTATCAAACTTCCTTTTATTTTTCCGTACTTTTCGATTACAGGTTTTAAAGGAGATAAATCTATTTCTTCATCAACAAAATTATTAATCATTTCTTCAGAATTACAATTGTTGCACATTTTTTTCCCTCCCAAAATATTTATAACGTAATAACGTTTCTATTATAGCATTTCCTTATGAAACAAACAAGGATAAATTATTGGAAACAATCGAGTAGGAGGTAATTAATTA
>DIVM01000060.1 GCA_002435835.1 Firmicutes bacterium UBA6132 | reverse complement strand
TCATATGAATAGGATATATCGCTTTAATATCTGGATGTTCATCTACGATCCTCTTGATAGCCCTAAACATATTTTTCATAGGCTCTCCAAGGTTTTCTCTTCTATGAGCAGTTATCATAATCAATCTACTATCAGATGCCCAATTCAACTGTTCGTTAGTATAATCATCTTTAACCGTTGTCTTTAGTGCATCAATAGCTGTATTACCTGTAACATAAATCGTAGAAGGGTCTTTGCCTTCTTTAACTAAATTATCTTTAGACATTTCAGTTGGTGCGAAATTGTAATTTGCTACAATACCTACAGCTTGGCGATTAAATTCTTCTGGATATGGTGAATAAATATTATATGTCCTAAGTCCGGCTTCAACATGTCCAACTGGAATCTGCAAATAAAAACATGCTAATGCAGTTACAAATGTTGTAGATGTATCCCCATGTACTAAAACTACATCAGGTTTAACTTCTTCTAAAACAGCCTTCATTTTTTCAATAATATTTATTGTTACATCAAATAAAGTCTGTTTATCTTTCATAATTGAAAGATCATAATCTGGCACCACATTAAATGCTTCTAATACCTGGTCAAGCATTTGACGGTGTTGTCCAGTTACACATACTATAGTTTCAATACTTTTTCGTGTCTTTAATTCTTTAACTAATGGACACATTTTAATTGCTTCTGGTCTTGTTCCGAAGACAAGCATTACTTTTTTCTTCATATATATCCCTACTTTTTCTATAGTTTATAAGCACTATTAAATGGACAAATATTTCTAGTATCAAGCACAAACTTACCCTCTATATTTCCCATATTGTTTTTTATGTGATCATGTCCAACCATTATAACAAGAATTTTTATTTCATTCATAAAATCTTCAAAATTCATAAATTGATGATCAACAATTCTTTCTTTGACAAAAGGATCAAATACCTTAACTCCGAAAGCTAAATGCTCGTCCATTTTTTCTAACAATTGAAGAGTCGGACTTTCCCTTACATCATCAACATTTTCTTTATATGTCAATCCATATAAACCAACTTTAGAAATATCTTTGATATTATGCTCTCTCATGATATCCCTGATTCTTTTCAATACGTGAGTAGGCATAGAATCATTAATTTTTCTCGCTGTTAAAATTAAATTCGTTAAATCTGGATAATCTCCAACTAAAAACCATGGATCTACTGAGATGCAATGCCCCCCAACTCCTGGACCTGGTTGTAATATATTAACACGTGGATGTTTATTGGCAATTTTTATTATCTCATATACATCCATATTGTCCGTTCTACAAATCTTAGCTAACTCATTGGCAAAGGCAATATTAATATCTCTATATGTATTTTCAACAACCTTTGACATTTCAGCAGACCTAATATTTGTTACAACAATTTCAGCCTTACAGAAACTTAAATATAGCTCTTTTACTTTCTCACCGATTTCTATTTCATCGGCACCAATAGTTCTTGAATTATGTTCTAATTCATAAATCATATTTCCAGGTATAATTCTTTCAGGAGCGTGAACAAGATGTACATCTTCCCCTAACACATAACCTTTTTTCTCTATTTCAGGACGAACATACTTGTCTATTGTACCAGGTGATACTGTAGATTCAATAATTAATATAGCACCTTTTTCACATACTTCTAAGACACTTTGTGCTGCTGAAATTACATATGTAGGATCAAGTTTTTTACTTTCCTTAATATAAGGAGTTGGGACCGAAATAATGTAAGTATCTGTTTTTTGGTATTCAGTAGAAAATTCTATACCATTCACAATAGCCTCTTTAAATAGTTCGTCCAATCCTTCCTCTTCAAAAGTAAGTTTTCCATTTTGTAAAGATTGAATTAATTTCTTATTGTAATCTGTACCAACTACTTTTTCACCACCTTTTGCAAACATTAATGCTGTTGGTAGACCTATATAACCTTGTCCTATTACGTTAATCATAGTTTTCTCCCTTTTATTAAATATAGTTTTGATTTAAACATACAATATTTTTAATTATTCACAATGTTTTAATATATTCTATGGTATTATGTTTGGTCGATCTTGATCAGAATCACCCTTAAATACATAAAGATCTGTAATATCGGTAGCAGAATAGTCAATATCTATATTGATCTGCTTAAAAGGTTCAAAATAGTTTGGAATTATATTAGAATCATTTTCGTTTCTAATAGTCATACCCATACTTTTCATTATGTCATCAGATATACCATGCTGATAAAAATCAATATATTCATACCCATCTTCTTTAATTAGTTTATCAAGTGCATAAGATAATCCGGATAAATCTCTATCCAGCCCAATAAAATCTATAATTCTTAGAACTTTCTCACTATTATGTACCACTTCTCTAGCTATGAGTATAGAATCAAACTTTTCAGTGTTATCCTTACAAATACCCATTACACGATATTTATAATATGGATACATGAAATATCTTCTTTCAATATACCAGTCATCTTTATAACATCGCCTTCCCAAATAACGCAAGCTATCAAAAACCTTTTTTAAAATCTGCATTGTAGGAATTTCTATTAAACTGTATTCAGGTTCTCTTGATACAGGACTTATTGTTTTATTTGTTACGACTGCAATTTTATACTCATCTTTATTTGCTAATCTATAATAATGCTTCAATTTACCGCCTTGTTCATTTAGTTTTTTACGTGCTTCTAATCCTTGTTTACTAATACTTACCCCTACTAAAACTCTTGGCTTTAGTTGTTGTATTAAAAACAGTTGTAATTCTCTGCCCAATCCTCTTGGAGCATATGGAGCCTTTTTCCATACAGCTCCCCACGCATCTGGATGCTCATTTAGATTACTACAAATAAATCCTCGTATAGCATATATCTTTTCGCTTTCAGCTCCAATGCCTATCACAAAATTAACTCTGTCAGTCTCAGTACAATAGATATATTCAAAAAAAGACCTATCTTTAACAAATATATGATCTTCTTTCCAATACTCTTTAATAAACGTAATAATTTTGTCAATATCCTTAATTTCAGCAAATCGTATTATTATTTTTTCTAATTCATCATTCATATATATATATTCACCATATTTTACCTTTATTATTTTTAATACTATGCTACATATTTATCACATAATTCTTGTAACTTTCACCTTTCGGAGGAAAATCGTTAGTATCTAATCTTGGTAATGCATACTTATTATTTTTATCCAAATTTGCAATATTTACATCTGTACTAAATCCTGCTACTGCACCATGTTTTTTTATACAATGAATAACATCTTCACTATAAGAACCATATGGATAACAACAAATCCATTCTTTAGGATTAACTATTCCATCCATAACATTTAATGCATTCTCGATATCTTTTTCTAATGCTTTGGGTGTTAACTTATTTAACCAGTAATGGTCATAACCATGTATTCCAAAACACATACCACTTCGTTTCATTAATTTTAGTTGATCTAAACTCATATACAACTCTTGCACAAAAGTTTCTTCAGGCACAGCTACGCATTTTTTAAACAAATCTGATACAATCTCATTTCGGATAGTTTCTTCCAACTCTACTTGAAACAATCTCTTTACAAAAACAACTTCCTGACAATCAAATCTATTTGCTTTAGCAAGCTTATGATATAATTCTTCATTGCTTGGAAATGAGTTTCCGATACGATAGTGATTTAGCCGTTCAAAAACCAAAGGTAACAATTTTGAGATAGGTGTACTAGCTAATATAAAATGAATCTTATTAACATCTAACAACTTTCTTTCCGCTAATACTTTTCCTGGCATTGAAAAAAAACCTTGAATTCCTTTTTCAATAAGTATAGGAAAGACATTAACAAAATGATCAATATATCCATCATCAAATGTTAGAAGCATACTGTTTTTTGGCAATTGTTCTTTGTTATTTATTGTGTCCATCAGCTGTTCACAAGTTATAAATGTATATTTTTTTTTAAAAAAATCAATTTGCTCTCTAAAAGCTGCTAAATCTAGTCCTTTTATATTTGGATAGCGACTATTCCCGAGATTTCTCACATAATGATACATTACAATAGATACTTTATAGTTTTCCATAGTAAAAATTATCCTTTCCTAATTAATTTATACGAAAAAATTTACTTATATAGGTAGTATGGTTTAAAAAAAAGCCCTTTGTTCTTTTAGCTTAGTATAATGTTCTATATCTCGATACTTAAATGTTACAGCCGGGCTACCTCCAGCAATGGCATAAGCAGGTATATTTTTTACAACTACACTTCCAGCTTGAATAATACAACCTTCACCCAATGTGACTCCACCTAAAATAACTACACGATGTCCAATCCATACATTATTTTCTATCACAACATCCTTATCAATTATCGTTTCATCATATGGAATTTTACAACCTTTATCATAGTTATGAAAACTTGTAATTATCATACATTCCGCTCCTGAGTGAAAGTTGTCTCCAATAATGACGTTTCCTTTCCCATAAATCCTCATTCCGTTAAAGTGACAATTTTCCCCTAAAACGGTCATATTTGTAAACTTACATAGTGCATTAACGTTACACTTATTTCCAATTGATTTTACTTGTAATTTTGCTATTAGTGTATAGATTGAAGTTCTTATTCTTTTTATAAACTTTTTCATTCTAAACATCCTCCAATGTTACTGTCCTATCTTATAATCTTTTTAAATCTAAATATAGCGAACGTGAAACCCCCATACAGATAAGTTGCCATTGAACAATTCCAGATACAAGCTTATTTTGTATTAAAGTAGATTCAAAACAGTTAAATATAATTACTCCAACAAAACACGCTATACAAAATCGTATAGCTTTATCTTTCAGATACTTAGTTAGAGGTTTCCATAGAGCATAGAATAAAGAGAATAGTAATAGTATTCCGATCAATCCATTTTGTAAATATAACTGTACATACTGATTATGAGAAGATCCCTTATAATTCATAATATCTCTATTTAGCAAACCTGTCCCTAATCCAAGTAACCAATCGTCGCCGACAACGTCTATTGTTGTCATCCAAATCATTTCTCTAGGATTAACTATATGTTTTCCAAAATATTTTAAGGATAATGAGTTTAATTCTGCATAACCATCCCACATTGTCAATCTTGGATATATATACACGATACTTATAACCAGTAATATTGTGCAAATAAATAACAGAATCCCACTACTTTTTCTAACATGCAGTAATGTTAACAATATATAAAGCATAGCAATAATTACAGCACCCCCAAGTGCTGTTCTAGAGTCAGTATTTATTAACGGTAAAATCAAAATCCCTGAAAATATTAGCATACGTCGTGGGCTTTTATTAATAAGTACAAAAAATATATTTATACAGGAAATAAAAACAAATATTCCACCAATTGTGTTTCCACTTTCAAAGTATCTGTTCCATATTAGGCCTTTAAAAAAGATATTCTCCACAAAGGCTGATATAGAAAGTATTGTGTAACAAACATTAAATACTGATATATTATGTTTTGAATAGTCAATGTTGCTCATATAACAAATAAATACATAGATTAGCAATACTTGTATCATCGAAATTAATGACCGTGTATTTAAATTGTTAAATAGTCCTATTAGTTGAGTAATAAACATTAAAATATAAAGTTGAAGAACTCTTTTCTGAAATCTAGTAATAGATAAACTTCTAATAGTTTTAATAGTAAATAAAATAGCTACAATAAAAAGGTTGGTTGTTATTGAAATCGAAGAGATAGAAATAGGCCCTATATTTATGGTAATTAAAGAAATAAATAAGAGCAAAAAATTAAATGGTAATATAAAAGAAATAATATCCCTATTAATTATGGGATCATTCATATCTCTCATTTTTTTAGTTTGTATGCAGTACATAATACTAAACTCCCTTTAGGATAAAATTTGTCATCATTCAACCCTTGTATTTGTTACAAGTAATTCTGCTAACATAAAGTCAATATAATCATCTATATCTATTGAACGGCTTTTGGACATTATTAACGCATAGCTCTTGGCACCATAAAGTTCATCAAATATATTACAAATCCCAGTTTTTAATATATAAAGTGCTCCATTAATGCGATAGTATTTTTCTAAATCCTGTCTTCGTTTATTTAAAACTTCTTTATTCAGAAAGTTTTTAAGCAATTTATCTTCTTTTAATGTGTTCGACCACATCGGAGAATGTTCCACTTCACAAACTGAAATGATAACATTAGCTTTAGTTTCTTTCATCAAAGAATATCCATTAATAATATCTTTGCTAGTTCGTAAAGGTGATGTTGGCTGCAATAATGCAAATGTATCAAACTTCTTACCTTGCTCCGTAGTATATCTTTGCAATACCTCACTCACTACATCCCAAGATGATGCGGAGTCAGAGGATAGTTCTTCACTTCTTAAAAAAGGAACACTCGCACCCCATTCTTTAGCAATTATAGCATAATCTTCAGAGTCTGTTGATACAAATATCTCATCAAATATTTTTGACTTTTGTGCTGCTTCAATTGTATACGCTATAAGTGGTTTGCCATGAAGAAGCTTTATATTTTTATCTTTTAATCCTTTTGATCCGCTTCTAGCAGGTATTATAGCAATATTCTTCATTTAACTCACCTCACAATCATAAAACTTTTTCTTAAGGTTAAACTTTTCATTTAACACATAATTTTTTACTACTTCTATTACTTTATCAGAAGTATTTCCACTCCCATATGGGTTTACTGTTTCTATAGCTGCTTTAACAAATGAATCGGTTGAAGCTTTTTCTATTGCTCGCTTTATTTCATCCTGGATTGGCTCACAATTGATAACACTACTAGCTTGTAGTCTTCCTTTTTGTCGATCACCAATGTTAATCGTTGGAATACCAAAACTAGGTGCTTCCAACAACCCACTAGAAGAATTGCCTATTACCATAGAACAATATTTAATGGCACTAAGATATTTAACCATACCAAGTGAATTAAATGCATTAATATTATCAACTATTAAAGAATATTCATCAATAAGCTGATTAATAATACGTCCCTGTGCATCAGCATTTGCTTTTGTAAAAATAAAATTTATATTCTTAAATGACTTACAAGCGTCTATAAGAGATTCAATTTGCTTCTTAGAACTGTTATTTTCAAGTGTAACAGGATGAAATGTAACCATTGCATAAGGTTTAGTAAGATCAATCTTCAATTCATTTTCTAATTCATCTTTAGATAACAGTTTTTCATTTATAATGTTTTCTATACCAATTGCACCGACATTGTACACTCGGTCTGGGTGTTCACCTAGTTGAATAACTCTTTTGCGATATTCGTCAGTACTTGTAAAATGAAGATAGCTTATTTTAGTAATTGCATGACGAATAGACTCATCTATGGCTCCTTCTGTAGTTTCTCCTCCGTATAGATGAGCTATTGGAATTCTCTGATTCATCGCTGTTGTAGCTACTGCTAGTGTTTCATAACGATCACCCAGAACAATCAACAAATCCGGGTTAAGCTTCTCAAAATAATCTGCAAAGCTAATCATCGCAAGTCCCATTGATTTAGAAATAGAGGATGGTGTATCTGAGCTTAATAGGATCTCTATCTTCTCATCAATCTTAAAACCATCCTTTTCAATTTCCTGATATGTTAAACCAAACTCAGGCGATAGATGTGCGCCTGTTGCTACAATTCTAACATCGAATTCTTTAACTTTATTAAGTTTTGCAATAATCGGTTTTAACAAACCATATTCAGCCCTTGTAGCTGTTAGTATACTGATTATTTTCTTCATAATTCTATCAACTCATCTTCTTCGAAATCTCTTGAGGCAACCTTACCTATAGCATCAAACCATCTCATAGGGCTTATGCCATCACCTGGTCTTTTTACCGTAATATTCTCTTCAGTGAAGATCTCTCCCGCTTTAATGTCTTTCTTTGCTATAATGCTCTTACGAGCAACAGCCATATTCTTTTTCTCAGATTCAGCTGGCTGTTTCATTCCGTCTCCAAGTGCTAATTCAATGTGTCTTATCGAATCAATCATAGCCTTTAGTTCATTAGGTTCTAGACTAGCTTTGTGATCAGGCCCTTCCATATTTCTATCTAAAGTAAAATGTTTCTCAATAACCGTAGCGCCTAATGCAACTGCTGCAATAGGTACTTCAATCCCCTTAGTGTGATCTGAATAACCAATCTGTAAACCAAACGCTTCTTTTATTGTATTAATAGCTTTTAAATTTACATCTTGAAACGGCGTCGGATACTCAGTTGTGCAATGAAGAACAGTCAGTTCTCCAGCGCCATTATCTTTTAATGCATTAACCGCACTTCTTATATCATCCATCGTACACATTCCTGTGGAAAGTATGACAGGCTTTTTAAGTTTAGCAATCTTCATCAAATACGGCAGATTTGTGATATCGCCCGATGGAATCTTCCAAGTACCCATCCCTAAGCTATTCAAAAAATCGATGCTATCAAAATCAAAAGCAGTGGACATAAATTCAATATCTTTACTTTTACAGTATTCATTCAATTCTACAAATTCATCAAAAGAAAGTTCGAGCTTTCTAAGCATATCCTGTTGGGTTTCTTCAGCTTCTGTTTGATGCTTTTGATATTCAGCTTTTACTGCATTCTTTGATACAATATTATTTGAGATAAAGGTCTGAAACTTTACACAATCAGCACCTGAATCTTTAGCTGCATCTATTAATTTTTTTGCTAACTCTAAACTACCATTATGATTTACACCTGCTTCTGCAATTACGAATACACTCAAAGTTTCTTCACCTCCCTGCATGGATTGCCATAGGCCAATATGCTATCTTGTATATTTTGGAGGACTACACTTCCCATACCAATAATTGAATTAGATCCGATGTGAACTTGTTGCTTAACCGTAGCATTTAATCCAATGTGAGAATTTTCTCCAATAACTAATTCTCCACCTAAAATAACTCCTGGAGCAATATGAACAAATGCACCGACTTGACAGTCATGCTCTACTATAGATCCAGAATTAATGATAGCCCCTTTTTGAATATGGGTACCAGCATTAACTATGCTCTGTTTCCCAATGAACACACCTTGTTCAATTTTGGCATAATTACTTACATTAGCTGAAGAATCAATGATGGATGGAATCTTATATCCAATTTCACTGATCAGATTAAAGAGTTTTATCCGAAGCGATGGATTGCCTATACTCCCAACTGTGACAAAGGCATACTTATGACCACTATTGAATAAAGTTGGTAAGTCTTCATCACAACCTACCACAGGAATTCCCATAACTGAACTACCGATATTTTCTTTTTTATCGATAATTTTTATCTCTGCATATTCATTTAGTTCAAGAAGACTGTCTAATACTGATTTACAGTGACCTCCGCCACCAATTAAAAGTATCTTTTTATTCATCTCTCTAACCTTCTTCGCATTTCTTCCAT
>DIVM01000333.1 GCA_002435835.1 Firmicutes bacterium UBA6132 | reverse complement strand
ATATATCATTAGCAGATTTTAATCTTAACGCTCCGCCTGCATTGTCAAAGAAAAGTCTTTCCGTATTATATATTGGGTCAAAATCTACGTGATAAAATTTTTCTTTTATTTCTTTGGACAATTCTTCATTAAATAACTGCCCCATATTTATATCATTATTCACCTTAAAATTACCTCCAAATTATTAAATAGATTTTATCTTCTTATTTGAAATGAAATATATTTAATATGTTTAATTTTTATATTAATTATTAACTAAACTCTTATTCACATTTTCTGTTTTATACATATTTTCTGTTCTTGCAATACAAAGTGTGCTTACAACATCACCTGTAACATTAAGAGTTGTATGTCCCATATCGAGAACTCTGTACATACCTGCAATTGGTCCTACTATATCTATTGGAAGTCCCATGGTAGTAAGTAGCATTATCGTTAAAACAATCCCACCACCTGGTATTCCAGGAGCACCAACAGATATCATAGTTGATAGAATAATAATCATAAACTGTTGGAACAATGACATTTCTATACCATAAATTTGCGAAACAAATATTACAGCTACTGCAAAGTAGTTAGCAGCTCCATTCATATTCATTGTAGCTCCAAGTGGTAGAGAAAAACTCGCTAATTCACCTTTTACATTAAATTTTTCTTCTGCAACTCGGATAGTAACCGGTAATGTACCAGAACTACTTGTAGTACTTGCAGTAACTGCCCATACTTCTACTATATATTTAAAGAAATCTTTCAAACTAACTTTTGCAATAAACTTAAGCATAATTGTATACATTACTAATACTATTAGAACAAGTCCAATATAATCTGCCAGTATTAATTTTCCTAAAGGTCCAAATATCTCTACACCATATTTACCAACAGACGCTGCCATCAATGCTGTAACTCCAATAGGTGAAAATTCCATTACTATTGATGTTAATTTGTACATAATTTCAGCACCAGTATCGCATATATCTTTAAATATTTCAGCTTTTTTACCTATAATTGTCATTGCAATTCCAAAGAATACTGCAAAAACAATTATTTGCATTAAGTCACCTTTTGATAATGCTTCCACTATATTAGTAGGAACCATATTAAGTATTGTATCAGTAATTTTCGGAGCTGCTTGCGCTTCAACTTGTGCTGCACCTTCAAAAGAAGCCATTGAAAAACCTTGACCAGGCTTAATTATTCTTCCAACAAATAATCCTATTAAACCAGATAAAACTGTTGTTACAATAAAATATAATAACGTTTTGCTGCCCACTCTTTTAAGTTTTTGTATATCACCGATACTTGAAACTCCACTTATAATAGAGAAGAAAACAAGTGGCACAACTATCATTTTAATAAGCCTTAAAAATAAATCGCCCAATGGTTTAACAACCACTATTTTTTCCTTAAAAATAACTCCAAGTAAAATACCTAAACCAAAACCTATAAATGTTTTAGTGCTTAAATTAATTTTTTTGCTTTTTCCCATAATTTTTTCCTTTCAAACATTAAATTTTATTTTAATTTCTTATAATAATGTTTTCATAGACTTTAATCTTTATCACGAATTCGTTATATAAATTATAATCAAATTTTTATTATTTGTAAAATGAATGTTTTCGTGGTATACTATCGAAAAATTCGATAGTATACATTGGAGGTATGCATATGAATTATTCTAACATTGAAACTTTTCTAAAGTTGGCTGAAACAAGAAACTTTACCAAAACAGCAGAAGAGCTTTTTTTAGCTCAGTCTACCATCAGCTACCGCATAAAATCCTTAGAACAGGAGCTTGGTATAAATCTCATTCAGCGCGAGCAAGGAAAAGGTTATATAACACTCACAGTTAAAGGCGAAGAATTTATTAATATTGCGCATAAGTGGAAATCCATATTAAAAGACACAAATGATTGGAAAACACAAAATTCTTTGTACAAACTTAAAATTGCAAGTGTTGATAGTTTAAATACATGCGTTTTTTCTGAATTTTATAAAAAAGTTTTAAGAAGTGATTCGCCATTAATTCTCAATGTAGGTACACATTGGACCGTAACTATCCATAATTTCATAGAGAATTACGAAACTGATTTAGGATTTGTTTCGTGGGAAGTGCCATCTAAAAATATTATAAGCAAACCTTTATTTAGCGAAAGATTCATACTTATTTCATCTATTGATTCAAACTTAGCTAACAGCGTACATCCTAAAGACTTAGATCCTAAAAGTGAAATATGTCTTAATCGAGGCCCAAGCTTTCAAGCATGGCATGATTATTGGTGGGACAGTAGCAAAAAGGAAAATTCAACAGTTGATACCATATCATTGCTTAGAGCATTTTTAGATGTTCCTGATTTTTGGTCCGTTGTTCCTATTTCAGTTGCTAAAACATTAATGAGAGAAAAACCTATCAAAATATCAGAAATAGAAGATGCACCCCCAGATCGCGTTTGTTTTAAAATTACAAACAGAAATCCTCTTCCAAGAAACTTAAAATCATTGGAAATTCTGGATGAGCATATAAAAAATTATATTAATAGTGATTTTTTCAAATCACTTATAAGTTAAAATTAAAAGTTTAAGATTGTATTTAATTAAAATATAATAAACGTTCAACCTAATTTATAAGTTGAACGTTTTGTTTATTTTATATATATTACTATTTTTTTAAAGCTTCTATGTCTGCTCCTGATTGCTTTAATGCTTTTTCAACTGCTTCTATAACACTTTTACTTGAAGATGTAGCACCTGAAACTGCCTCAACTTTTAAACTTTGTGATTCAATAATTTTTCCTGGCAACTCTTCTGCAGCTACACTGCCTATTCCCTCAGTTTCACTATGACTAAGTACTTTTATATCTGTTATTTCATCAGCAGTTACTGTTACTTCAACTTTCAATGGTCCTTTTATTCCTATACTTTCACCTGTATATGTTCCTGGTTTAAAAGTTTCCTTTGCTCCGCATCCTACTATTGAGAATGACATTGCTATTAATAAAGCAAAAATCATAAACTGTTTATTATTTAATTTCATCTTATTTTCTCCTTGCAACTATTTATTAATTTACTTTGCAGCTGATTGTCCCGCAATACGACCAAATACTGTTATATCTGCAATAGCATCGCTTCCTAATCTGTTAGTACCATGAATATCTCCAGTTACTTCTCCAGCAGCAAATAATCCTTTTATTATTTCACCATTTGTATTTATAACTTGTGCATTAGTATTAATTTTAACTCCACCCATTGTATGATGAACAGCAGGTTTAGAAACCATTATATAATATGGACCTTCTCCAAATGGAACTAATTCGCCTCTTTTATTGAATTCAAGATCTTTTCCGTCTTTTGCGTATTGATTATAATTATCTATTGTTTTCTTAAGCTCAGCAGCATCAATTTCAAAGAATTTAGCAGCTTCTTCTATAGTATCTGCTTTTACTAATTGTTTTCTTGCGATTAAATTATTATATTCTGTTTCATGTTTTATAGCCACTTTACTGTCTACCATTGCAGATTCATCCCAAAACATGTAAGAAACTCCGCCAGTTTGTTCAGTAACAGCTTTTGAAATTACATCTCTTCTTTCAAGTTCTTCAACAAAACGGCTTCCTTCTTTATTTACAAGAATTGAACGGCCTTCCATACGAACATCTCCAACATATAAAAGTGTACCTGATTGTGTATCACATGTAGGATATGTTTGAATATATTCCATATCAACAAGCTGAGCTCCAATTTTTTCAACCATTGTTATACCATCACCAGTACTTCCTACGGAATTAGTTGAAAGTATTTTTTCACCCATATTTTGGTTGTATTTAACTCTCATATCTAAATTAGATCCAAATCCACCAGTTGTTAATATAACACCTTTATTAGCTTTATACGTTATTTCTTGATCACCATATGTTGCTTTTACCCCAATTACTTTTCCATCTTTATCTTGGATTAATTCTGTAGCTGTTGTGTTTTTATGAAGCGGAATCTCTTTTTCATTTAATTTTTCAGTTAATTTATTTATCATTTCAAAACCAGTAGCATTTATCGGAACAAGGCTTCTCTTTACTGAATGACCACCGAAGAACAATTGATAATCTTCAAATCTAACATCAATATAATCTTTTAACCAATTTGCTCCATCCAATGCATTATCTGCTAAAACTCTTGCTAATGCTGGATCATTTTCATTATCTCCACCTTTTAAAATATCTCCATAAAATAGATCATTGCTATCTTCTAACTTTTCCTCAACTTGAACCCAGTTTTCTGGAGCAGCATATTCCCCGCCTGAAAGAAGAGTATTTCCACCTTGGATAGGCATTTTTTCAAGAACTATAGCACTTGCACCATTATCAGCAGCTGTTATTGCAGCTGTCATTCCAGCTCCACCTGCACCAATTACTATAACATCGGCTGTATACTCTGATTCTCTTTTTTCCATTTCAACTTTTCCTGTTGAAATAAGCGCACTTTCATCTGCCCCTGTTTTTTCAAAAGCATTTTTTACAGCCATTCTAAAACCAGCTGAAGTCAGTGTTGCTCCTGAAACGCTATCAACACCAAGACTATTTGTAGCTATCATATTATTTGTCATAATATTCATCGCTTCTGACAATCCTTCTGTCTCATGTGATTCTTTAACTTCAATTTTTGAAATTTTATTATCTGCAATTGTCAAATCTACTACAATGTTACCGCCCTTTCCAGAGCCTATTCCTTCGTAAGTTCCATCCAATTTAACATCTTTACTTGTCTCTTGTGAGCATCCAACTACTCCCATAACTAATGCTAATACAAGTATTAACGATACAATCTTTTTCATTTTTCCTCCCAAGTAATTAAATAATATTGTTTTTCTTTTAACATTATAGTATAACTTAAAAGTGTTGTCTTTGTATTAAACTGCTAATACTTTTAACTTTTACGAACTTATGAGGATTATAAATTGAAACTACAACCGAAAACAAATACAGGAAGTAATTTTACTTCCTGTATTTGTTTTGTATTTATATTCCATTACACTATCATCCTAATCTCTTATCTTTCATAATTATTTTATCCTTTTTAGCAAAGTTTGTCATTTGAATTGCGGTCGTTATTATTAATTTATTGTTTTTTTAAAAATTCAATTGCTTCATCTTCATAAAGTGGTTTACTTATAAGATATCCCTGTATTTTGTCGCATCCGTTATTTTTCAAATATTGTCTTTGTTTTTCGTGTTCTATTCCTTCTGCTATTACAAAATGACCCAACTTATGCGCCATTGATATAATATCTCCAGTTATTGCCTCCTCATCTTTGAGCGTTAATAATCTATCAATAAAATATTTGTCAATTTTAAGGCAGTTGATATTTAATTCTCGTTCCACCGCTAAAGAGGAATAACCTGTTCCAAAGTCATCTAAAGCAATTTTGATCCCTAAATTTTTGAGTTCACTTAAAATTCTGTTTATTTCTTGATAGTTTGAAGCAAATATTGACTCTGTAATCTCTAAGATAATATTAAAAGGATTAACCTGCATTTCATTTATCATATCAAACAAGTTTTTAATAAAATCAATTCTAAGCAGCTGAACTACAGAAATATTAATTGATACGCTAATTTTATCTTGACCATTCTCCTTCAGCTTATTTAAGAAATTAAAGGCTTGAAAAATAATTTTTTTGCCTAATGGAATAATGAGCTTTGTTTTTTCAGCTATTGAAATGAATTCCAAAGGTGATATGGGACCTAATCGGTAGCTGTTTATTCTAGCTAAAGCTTCAAACCCTGATATGCTATTTGAATTGAGATCAAAAATTGGTTGAAATTGCAAGAATAGACTATCGTCATTTTCATCCGCTGCAATTTCAGCTAACTCACGTTTTATTGTTTCCTCACGAATTATTTGCGCTTCCATATCTGTGTTGAAAAAACAAAATCCAAAGTCTCTATCAAAGTTATTAATCGCTTTATCAGATGCAATCAGAAGGTTCTTTAACAACGGCTCTACATCATGCTTATTATCTTCGCCTATTTCGACAATCCCAATGCCTCCGCCAATTCTTTCGATGTCAAGCACAGATTCCAATGTATTAACAACATCCTCACAGAATGCTGCTAATTCATTTTTATCTTCATAATCTTTTATATAGAAAACAAAATGGTATTCATATGTATTAAATAATAAATGTTTATCAGTGCAATGCGATTTAAGAGCTTCAGCAACCTTTTTAATCAATTCCTGACTATAATTAAACCCATAAATTAAGCTTAATGAATGCATCGTACTCAGATTAATACTAACAACTGCTCTTTTTATCGTTGTCTTCATCTTTGCATCACGTGTTAAAAGTCTTTCTAAATTTCTGCGGTTATATAGTCCTGTCCATATATCATGTTCACTGTTATATATGAGATTATTCTCAATTTCTTTTCGATCTGAGATGTCAAGGATAATTCCCTCAAGAGCTTCTACTTTACCTTGTTCATTATAAATGCCTTGTCCCATCTCCAGTACCCATTTCCGCTCTCCTTTGAACGTTATGATTTCATATTCATATTTAAAAGGCAGCCTATTAGCAAGGATACACTCCCATTCTTTCCAGAGAGCTTCACGGTATTCAGTTGTAATCAAATCATTAAATGATAAGTCTTTGTTGTATAAAAGGCATTCCGGAGTATAACCAGTCAATTCATAACAACCAGAAGAAACATATTGCATCGTCCAATCGCGGTCGTAATTGCATCTGTATGCCATACCTGGAATGTGTGAAAGAAGCACCGATTTGCTGCGCTCGCTCTCTTCCAAAGATTTCTCCATTGCTTTTCGTTCCGATATATCTTGGATAAAACAAATATAGTTAAATTCAAATTCATTTGACAAATCTAACCTAGCTACAACTATGTGCGCCCATAAATATGAACCTTCCGGCTTAATATACCGTTTATCCATTGAATAACTATTTATTTCCCCTGATTTTAGCTTTTGAAAGTTTTTTAAATCTTCAACCAAGTCGTCAGGATGTGTAATCTTTTCCCATCCAAGTTCTATAAGCTCTTTTTTTGTCCTACCCATAATTTTTTCAAACATTGGATTTACTGAATAATAATCTTCATTAAAATAATTTGTCTGGTCCATGTTATGTGATATAGTTATACCAACGGGTGCTTGCTGAAAAATTGTTTCAAATGTTAGGTTACGGTCAAAAAGTTTTTGTTCAAGTGAATTTTGCAGATGCAGAAGTTGAAGATGTATTTCAATTCTACTCTTTAAGGAGTCCATATGAATTGGCTTTCTTATATAGTCAATAGCACCCATTTTCAAACCTTTAATTTCATTGTCTATCTCATCATGATTTGTTAATATTATAGTACGCAAATTTTTATATCGTTCAACGGACTTTAAAGCACTCAGCACCTGAAATCCATCCATATTAGGCATGTTCAAATCGAGTATTACTAAATTAATATCTTTATGTTCATCTATTTTACTCATAGCTTCTAACCCATCACATGCAGTCAGGATGCTGTATTCGCTTAACATATTTTTGATGATTAGACGGTCGGTCGACGAATCATCCACAACCAATATTTTTGCAGACATAATTTTCCTCCTCTTATAATACAACTTATAATACAATCGTGAAAATAATTTTTAGTCCTGTAATTTATCAATCTCTTCAAGAAGATTATTTAATATGTTAGAAAAGCTCCTTTGCAAAATAGATATTTCGCCTTCTTTTTCACCATAAGTAGTTTAACTAGGCGCTTACGAAACGCCACAACCCATAAAATCACTGGTTTTTTTACGGATAAAAATGCAACTCCTAACTGATTTATGGTAAAATTGAATTGTCAAGAGACAAATCTACCAAAACCTCTAAAGGAGTTGCATGTATACGATACCACTCAAACAGCTTTCTTTAGCAGAATTTTTTTCGGATTGCCAAGAAAAATTTGAAAATGACATTTTGATACTTCTTGCATTGAAACTTATGTTACTGTAAATAACCCTAAGTTTGCAAACCGAATTATCAGCGAACTTAAATCATTCAAAAGGACCATAAATCCTAATGATTCATATCCTGATATTTTTATTGATGATGCTGCATTTGACAATAGCATAATCTATAAATCTTTGTTGCAAAATATCCTACTATTAGTTAATAACAATTATATTCATATATTATTATAATTATATGAAATTTATCACAATATGTCAATTTATTATTCATTTTGTCCAGCTCCAAAGAGCGAATTTATTTAAACTTATTTCAAACACATTTTAATGCAAAATTTTAATGTCTAAATAAATAATAAAACTTTTTATGTATTGAATGTATTTTAATATGTGATAAAATTATATATGAAACATTTAAACTATAATAAAAGTATTTAAAATAATATTAATTAAAGGGGGATATAAATTGAATTTTGATTCAACAGTTTACAATTACTCTTCAAGAAGAAATGTTGTATATGCTAAAAAAGGAATGGTAGCTACTGGACAACCCATGGCTGCCCAAGCTGGCCTTGAAATTCTTCAAAAGGGTGGAAATGCAATTGATGCTGCTATTGCTACTGCTGCTACCTTAACAGTAGTTGAGCCTGTTTCCAATGGAGTAGGTGGAGATAATTTTGCTATTGTGTGGGTTAAGGACAAACTTTATGGATTAAACAGCAGCGGTAAATCTCCAAAATCAATTTCTATTGATAAACTTAAAGATCGAGGATTAAGTGAAATTCCTAAATACGGTTTAATTCCTGTAACTGTACCTGGAGCAGTTGGAGGATGGGTGGCTTTGTCAAAACGATTTGGTAAGCTTCCTTTAACTGAAGTTTTAGCTCCTGCCATTAGATATGCAACTGAAGGGTTTGCTATAACTCCAAATGTAGCTAAACAATGGAATAATGCTTTTAATTTATATAAGTCCGAATTAAAAAGTGAAGAATTTGAAAACTGGTTTAAAACTTTTGCACCAAAAGGCAGAGCCCCAAAATTAGGTGAAACATGGAACTCTCAAGATCACGCTAACACCTTGAAATTAATTGCAGAAACTAATGGTGAAGCTTTTTATAAAGGTGAATTAGCTGATAAAATACATGCATTTTCAAAAAAATATAATGGATACATAAAAAAAGAAGATTTACAAGAATATGAACCTGAATGGGTTGAACCTATAAGTATAAATTATAGGGGCTATGATGTCTGGGAAATACCTCCTAACGGACATGGCATAGTTGCCTTGATGGCTCTTAATATTTTAAAGGGATTTGAATTTTCAAACCGAGATTCTGTAGACAGTTTACATAAACAATTTGAAGCTATGAAATTAGCTTTTGTTGATGGACAAAAATATGTAGCAGATCCAAGAATGATGAAAACTTCTGTAAAAGAGCTTTTGTCCGAAGAATATGCAGAAAAACGAAGGAATCTTATCAGAAATGAAGCTATAAATCCAAAGCCAGGTAATCCAAGTACAAGCGGCACTGTTTATCTTGCAACAGCCGATGAAGAAGGAAATATGGTTTCTATGATTCAAAGTAATTATATGGGATTTGGTTCTGGTATAGTAGTACCTGAAACTGGAATAGCACTTCATAACAGAGGACATAATTTTGTCATGGATCCTTTACATGACAATGCACTGTCACCATGCAAGAAACCATATCATACAATAATACCTGGTTTTCTTACAAAAGATAATAAACCAATTGGACCTTTTGGTGTTATGGGTGGATTCATGCAACCGCAAGGGCATGTGCAAGTTATTATGAACACCATAGATTTTCATATGAACCCACAAGATGCACTTGATGCTTATCGTTGGCAGTGGGTTGGTGGAAAAACATTTCAAATAGAACCAAATTTTCCAAATAACTTAGCATTGCAATTATCTAAGTTAGGACATGATATAGTTCCTATGTTGGATAACTCAACCTTTGGCAGAGGAGAAATCATTTGGAGAAATGAACATGGAATTCTATGCGGTGGCACTGAGCCAAGGACTGATGGTACCATTGCTGCATGGTAAACTAAAAACATTTTTACAGCTTAAATTTTCGATATTTCCTTGGAAATATATTATTTTCGACAATAAAAATGGTTTTAAAGTTATATTCTATATTAAATAAGTATATATTGTAATATAAAGAAAAATAATCGGAGGGTTTTAATGAATAAACCAAAAGTATTAATTTCAAAACATCTTCCAAAATATGTTGAAGAATATATAGGTGAACACTGCGAATATGAAAAATTAGATAAAGAATCCCGAAGTAGTCGTGAAATTTTGCTTAATAAAGTTAAGGACATAGAAGGATTTTTGCAATCGGGTATAAAAATAGATGAAGAATTTTTAAATAATGCACCTAATTTAAAAGTTGTGAGCAATATTTCAGTTGGTTACGATAATTTTGATTTGGAGGCAATGAAAAGAAGAAATGTTATAGGAACAAATACTCCTACTGTTTTAAACGATTCAGTTGCTGATTTAATTTTTGGTTTAATGCTTTCTGCAGCAAGAAGAATCCCTGAGCTTGATAGTTATGTAAAAAACAAAGAATGGGATAATTCAGGAAGTAAGAATTTATTTGGAATAGATGTTCATCATTCTGTTTTAGGTGTCATTGGAATGGGCAGAATAGGTGAAGTTGTTGCCAAAAGAGCTAAGTATGGATTTGATATGGATGTTTTATATTACAACAGAACGAGGAAATATGAAACGGAAGAAAAAATAGGAGTTAAATACTCAGAATTTGATTCTTTACTAAAGCAAAGTGATTTCATATTAGTTATGACTCCTTTAAATAATGAAACATATCATTTAATTGATGAAGACCAATTTAATCTCATGAAAAAAAATGCCATATTTATCAATGCATCAAGAGGTTCAACTGTAAACGAAACAGCTTTAATAAAAGCACTTCAAGAAAAGAAAATTTTAGCTGCAGGTCTTGATGTTTATGAAAAGGAACCTGTTGATAAAAATAACCCTTTATTAAATTTAACAAATGTTGTAACCATGCCCCATATTGGATCTGCCACAGAAAAAACAAGAAATGATATGGCAATGCTTGCAGCTGAAAACATGGTAAAAGCTTTGTGTGGAGAAGTTCCACCAAATATAGTTCCCGAACTTAAATAAATATTAATTTATATTATAAAAGCTATGCATTTGCATAGCTTAAATTTATGTAACACTTTTATTTATTAAAATTTTACAAATAAATTCGTTAATAATACAATAATTGGTAAGGCTATAACTGTTCTCTGTAAAAATATAATAAATAATTCTTTAATTTTTAAAGGTACTTTAGATTGTATTATTATTGACCCTGTTTCAGTAAGATATATTATCTGAACTAAGGATAACGAGCCAATAATGAATTTAGTTCTGACAGCATCCATTGGAGCTAGTATCATAGCAGGTATAAACATATCAACGAATCCAACCAAAGTTGCTGGAGCGGCTTGGAATGCATGTTCTACACCTAAAATATTTAAATATAGTCCTAAAGGGTATGATAATATTTTAAAAACTGGAGTATATTCTACAAGGATTAAGAAAATTGTTCCCCAAGAAATTATTATTGGAGCCAATCCAAATAATACGCTCAAAAACATATCATTACCTTGATTAATTATATCCCTTAGGCCTGATTTTCCAGCCCTACGTGACGCTGACTCAATTGCAAATTCAAACTTAGTCATACCTTCTGGAACATCTTCATCTACCATCTTTCCAGTTTCCTCATTATATGTATCTGGAAGATTCTTTAAAGGGCGTATTCTTGGTGTTATCACTGCCAATATAAAACCTACTACTGTTGTTATTAAATAAAATGGTGCAAATAAATGTTCAACTTTTAAAATTGATGCAATAATGTAACAAAACGGTACCGATACCAATGAGAAATTTACCATAATTGTTGCAGCTTCCCTAGCTGAATAATATCCCGTATTATATTGTCTTTCAGTTAAAAGAACTGCTGCATTTGAGGCTCCCAACCATGATGTTATTAAATCTATAGCTGAACGACCTGGCACCAAAAACAATGGCCTTACAAACTTTTTTATTAATATTCCAATAAACTCCATAATACCAAAATCCGTTAACAAAGGCATTGTATATGATATTGTCAAGAGTATACACACCAATGAACGCGTTAAGTCTACCATTGTTCCACCAGTATTTACAGAAATAATTTGTTCAGGACCTACCCGTAAAAAAACTAGCCAGATAATAACAGCTCCAATTATCCTACTTGCCAAGTATAATGGAGATGTAACAAGTATTTTAGATAACCACTTATTCTCTATTATAAATTTTGGCTTACTTATAAATGTTATTATTGATAAAATTGCATTGAAAGTAACTAATATGAGCATGAAGTAAAAAGTATATTCGTATATGTATGATTTAACTGAATCTATTAATATACCAACTGGAATATTGTAACCTTCTTTATATTTAATTGGTATTAAAAACAAGAAACCACCAATTGATGAGATTAGAATAAATTTTAATATATTTTTAATATTTGGGCTTTTCTTTGTATTTTCTTTGTATGCTTCCATAGTATTTCTCTCCTATTAGTTTATTTATAAAGCTACTTGTTTGTCCATTTCAACATAATTCGAAACATTAAGGAATTTAATAATATATTTTAACAATTCTGAACAAGTCTTAATAGTTGTACCTTCTTTATCATCAAGCAATGGATTAAGCTCAACAAAATCCATTGAAGTTACAAAACCTTCGCTGAAGAGCTTAGCAAGTAAATATTTACCTTCTTCTAAATTAAAACCATCTTCTACCGCTGTTCCAGTTCCAGGAACAATTGACCTGTCAAGAGCATCTATATCAAAACTAAGATGTACACCATCTACATTAGAAGATTTAATTTTATTTATTATTGTATTTAGAACAGCATCCAGTCCTTTTTCCTCGATAACATCCATTGTAAATAAATTTAACTTTAATTCTCTTGCTAAATCATATTCTCCTAAATCTATATCCCTGCCTCCAAGAATATAAACATTTTCAGGTTTCACTTTTTGACCTTTAAAATATATATTTGTTAAAGTTGGATGTCCAACATTCATTGATGCAGCTAATGGCATACCATGAATATTTCCTGAAGGTGAAGTATCACCCGTATTTATATCACCATGGGCATCTATCCAAATTACAGCAAGCTCATGAAAATATTTCGATGCTCCAGCTATGCTTCCAATACCTAATGAATGATCACCTCCTAATACAAATGGAAAACAACCACTATCCAATGTATTATAAACTTTTTTTGCTAAAGTTGTATTTATTTCCGCTATGGGATTTAAATATTTTAAATTTGCATCACCTAAATACTTTTCATCTGCAGAAACACTTGGAATAAATATGTTTCCTTTATCATAAACGTAATGTCCCTCTGCTTTCATCATATTAATAATACCAAGCTCTCTAATTACATCAGGTCCTAATTGAGCACCGTCTCGATCACAGCCTAAATTTATAGGCACACCTATAATATTAAAGTTCATTTTAAATACTCCTTCAAATTTTTAATAAATTTTTATTAAGATAATTTATTTTCTACCACTCAATTTCCGCTTTTTTAAGCTTAATTAACCTCCCACATTAGTTCTTAATGAATTTATTTAAATATATCCATTTTAGCAATTCTGTCAAATGCTTCGTTTATTTTATCTACCCCAACAGTCACAGCAATTCTTATATATCCTTCTCCACAATCACCAAATGCATTTCCTGGCAATACTAAAACATGAGCTTCTTTAAGAATTTTATCAGCTAATTCTTGTGATGTTAATCCTGTAGCCTTGATATTTGGGAACAAATAAAATGTACCTTTTGGTGGCAATATAGTTACGTTTGCCAATTGTTTCAATCTTTCGTATGCAGCATATGTTCTTTTCTTGAATTCTGCTATCATAGGCGGTTGTATTACATTTCGAAGTTTAATTCCATGGATTGCAGCTTGCTGTGAAACAGAAGGAGCTGTAAATACATTATTTTCATTTATATCTTTGATTGTATTTATAATATAAGGTTCAGCTAAAATATAGCCAATTCTCCATCCCGTCATTGCAAAATCTTTCGAAAAACTTCCTATAGTGATTGTCCTTTCTCTCATACCTTCTAATAAAGTGATTGGTATAAATGGTTCATTATAACTAAATTTTGTATATATATCATCTGCTATTACCAACAAATCGTATTTTTCTGCTATTTCAGCAATATCCTCCATTGTTTTTCTCGTTAAACAAATACCTGTAGGATTATTTGGAGTGTTTATTATTATCGCTTTTGTTCTGTTTGTGATAAGGTTTTCTAATTTATTAACATTAATTTGAAAATTTTCTTCTTCTAAAGTATCTAAGAAAACAGGCACTCCCCTTGCAAGTTTAACCTGTTGGGGATAAGGCGTAAAAAATGGTGAAGGTATAATTACTTCATCTCCATCATCCAATATAGCTTCCATTATAAGCCACATAGCATGACATCCGCTTGTAGTTATCATTGTTTCATCTTTTATAATTTTGTAATTATACTCTTCTTCATAATACTCACAGATTGCATTTCTGAGCTCCTGTACCCCATAAAAATCAGTGTAATGGGTATGTCCATTTAGAGCATCTTCAAAGGCTTTTTTTATTATCCTTTCATCTGTTGTAATATCTGGATCACCAAGGCTAAAATTAATTAAATCTGGATATTTGTTCAACAAATTTGAACTTGCACCCATTGGTGTTGAAATCGAATTCCAATACCTTTTAGAAATATATTTACTTTTCATTTATATCACTCCCAACACTATTTTGTTTTTGAAACGATGTTTCTGAAACGATGTTTCATGTTTTTAATTATACACAGATTGAATAAAAAGTCAATACATTTTCAAAAAGTTTTTTATTTTTAATTAGTATTTACTTTAATGTTATTGGAGTCTATGTTATAATTTACTTATTATTATACTAAGGAGGATGTAATGGAAACCGAAAGTAGCTATATCATTCCAATGGTGGATAAGACATTTGAGATTATAGATTATATATATAAATGCAACAGCGAAGTTGGCGTTTCTCAAATATCTCAAGATTTAAATATTCCCAAGGCAACAGCATTCAGAATATTATCGACTGTTAGTAAGTGGGGTTATATAGAAAAAACTGAAGATTCAGAAAAGTATATTTTAGGAAAATCATTTATTAAGTTAGGGTCAAAGGTATCATCAGAAACTGACATTGCAGTTATTGCTGCTCCGTTTATTAATGAATTAGCTAAAGTGGTGGGAGAAAGTATAAACTTAGGTATTCTTTACGAAGGTGAAATACTAACTATATACAATGCAAAAGGGGAAGATTTTTATCTTATTTCTAAACTTATTCCTGTCAGTCCATTAAATTGTTCAAGCATGGGAAAATTGTATTTATCGAAACTATCAACTGATGAACTTAATGAATACTTTAACAGCAATAAGCCTCAAATTAGAACTATTAACTCTGTTAGTAATTTAGATGGATTTTTAAAACTTAAAGAAGAAATAGAAAAAGAAGGTATTTCATTTGACCGTGAAGAATATGAATATGGACTTACATGCATTGCAGCTCCTATAAAAGATACAAATGGAAATCTTATAGCGGCCATTAGTGTATCAGGTCCAACAACAAGACTTCAATATAAAGGAATAGATAACTTAAAGAAAAAAATAACTGATACAGCAAATTCAATTGCTAAATCATATACAAACATATTTTCATTAAAATAAGTTGACCATTTCTGCCAACAAAATCTCTAATTTGTTATACAAAATCAGCTCCGTTCTAAATTTAAGAACAGAGCTGATTTCTTATAAATTATATAAAATTATATTCCGTAACAATACTTTCTCTATTCATAGTTTTATCATTGAAATATTCATAGAATGACAACCCTAGGAAACTTCCTGTTATATTAATTAAATTTTTAAAACCTAAATTTTGAAGAGCCAATGCAGCATTATAACTTCTTTGTCCTGTTCTACAGTGTAAATATACTGGCACATCATTTGGAATTTCATTTGTTCTTTGTCTTAATTCACTTAAAGGAATATTAATTGCATTTATAATGTGACCATTTTCAAATTCATACTTTTCTCTAACATCCACAATGAATGCTTTGTTTTCTATCAATTCTCTAACTTTATCCACATTTACCTGCTTGAAATCACCATTTAAAAGATTTGAGCCAACATATCCAGCATAGTTAGTGATATCCTTTGCAGTTGAAAATGGTGGTGCATAACATAATTCTAAATCTTTTAAGTCTTCTAATGTCCCGCCGAATTTAATTGCAGTTGCAATTATATCAACTCTTTTTGTTACATCACCTTTGCCGATTGCTTGAGCGCCTAAAATTTTTCCTGTTGGAACTTCGTATAACAATTTAAAATGCATAGGTGCTGCATCCGGCATTATTCCTACTTTATCTGAAAGAATTACTCTTACAACATCATAATTTATATTCAGATTTAAAACTTTTATTAATGATTCATTTAATCCTGTTGATGCTCCATTATAATCAAACACTTTAATAGCTGATGAACCTATAAATCCTTTATTTGTTGTAACTTTATTATTTATATGATCAGCAACTGTTCTTGCTTCTTTTAAAGCAGGACCTGCCAAAGACAATTTATTATTTGAATGCGTTAATGCATTGTATATTTCAATGGCATCTCCAACTGCATAAATATCTTCATCGCTTGTATTATAATTTTTATCCACTTTTATGGCCCCTGTTTGACCTATTTCCAATCCTGCTTCTTTAGCTAAATTAGTTTCAGGAGCTACACCAATAGCCATAACAACAACTTTTGCATCTATCCTTTTACCTGATGCTAATACAACTTTGTTTTCTTCAAATTTTTCTACTTTATCTCCAACTATTAATTTTACACCTTTATCATAAATTTCTTTGTGCAATATTTGAACCATGTCATAATCAAATGGTCTTAATATTTGGTCAGTTCCTTCAATTAATGATACATTATATCCTGCTTCTCTTAAATTTTCTGCTACTTCAACGCCTATAAATCCGCCGCCAATTACAGCAATATCTTTTGCATCAACTTGCTTTATAAATTTATTTAATTTATCAATATCAACTACATTTCTTACAGTAAAAACATTTACTAAATTAATTCCTAAAATATTAGGAACAATAGGTCTTGCACCAGGTGACAATATGAGTTTATCATAAGTTTCCTCATATGTTTTAGCAGTCATTAAATCTTTTACTGTAACAAACTTCTTATCTCTATTAATTGATATTACTTCATTATTTACTCTTGCATCAATATTGTATTGTTTTAAAAATAATTCTGGATTCATTAAAACCAAATTATCTGCTTCTTCTATTAAACCGCTTAAATGATAAGGAAGTGAACAATTTGAAAATGATACGTGAGGGCCTTTTTCAAACATTATAATTTCATCTTGCTCACTGTTTCTTCTTAGTCTTGCTGCAGATGAGGCACCCCCAGCAACTCCACCAACTATTAATATTTTTCTTTTCATTATATCAATCTCCTTTATACTTTTTTATTTTTTGTGACAATAAGGACCGTCACCTATGGCTTATGGCTTACTTTCTTTTAGTTCCCCTATATGACCCAATACCACCAATAACATTTACAACATCATAACCTTGTTTTTTAAGATAATTTACTGTCCTTGAACTTCTTGCTCCTGATTGACACATAATATAATAAGTTTTATCCTTAATTAAATATTTGTCTGGATTGCTCATTAGGTTTTGCATCGGTATATTTTTAGAATTTCTAATACTTCCACCTTTATATTCATACGGTTCTCTAATATCTATTAAACTTATTCCTGTTAAATTATCTATGTCATTAACATTAATTACTTTTCCTTCAACTTTTTTTAAAAAATTAAACATCATATTTCCTCCGTTATTTTTTAATTTAAATTTGCTTATAATGTTATTATACTCAGTTTAATATTTTTATCTGTGATAATATCACATAACTAAAAAAATACCCTTAATGTTTAATTTACATTGAGGGCATTTTTTTCATCCGTTACTCTTCTACCATAAAACCCTTTTAGTTTAGCTTTATGCTCGTACATTTTTTGATCAGCTTTATGAAATACATCATAAATATCTTTATTTTTATTTTTTTCATAAAGTTCGTAACCGTATGCAAGTATTAATGCATTACTGTTTTTTTTATTTATTTCATTTGTTATTTTTTCTAATTTAAGCAACGAATTTTCAACTATTTCTTTTGTAGCATTTTTGCAAATAACACAAAACTCATCGCCTCCAATCCTATATGAAATACCTACACCTCTGAAACTTTCAGTCAATATTTTTGCAGACTTATTGATTAGATCATCTCCTGCTTTGTGACCAATAGTGTCATTGGTTCTTTTCAAATTGTTTAAATCAAATACTATTATAGCAGCATCACTGCATTGGTCTTTGCATATTGATTCAATTTCTTTTTCGAATGCAACCCTATTTTTTATACCGCTTATATAATCAATTTTAAATTGCTGTTCTCTTAAATATATGTAAAACAACAAGAGAGACACTGCTATACTTGACCATATTAAATAAAGTCTACTGAATAAAATTTGCAAAACAGTTGCTAAAACTGGCATAAGAAATATGAATTTTAAATATATTTTTTCATTACTATCATATAAACTATCATTTCTACTGAAATGTCTAATAAAAATCCCAAAGTAAAACATACTGCAAATTGTTGGTATTAAAAACAATTCACCTCTGTTATATTTGTGAAAAGAATCAAAGAAAAATACCCAACCAGTTTCAGTGCTTAAAATACATGTTATTGTGTTAATAAATAATGGAATTATTAAAAATATATTATTATAAAATACTTTTCTATCATTTAATAACATAAGCACAGCTGGTAATAAAGGACTTAAAATAAATCCTATTAAGTTTATAAATATATGAAATGATAATAAGTTATCAATATTTAAATTTTGAATTAAAATATCAAAAATCTCTAATATTAATATAACTATGGTTATAACCGAAGTATAAATGTAAACATTTGTTTTGTAATTATCTATTAAATTGTTTCGCAGTGTTAAACTTATAGTAAAAAATAGCACTGCTATTCCAAAAATGTCTGTAACAATCGAGTATAAATTCAAAATGTAACTCTCCTTATATTGTATTTTATAAATAATATATTTTTATAATTATAGTTAGCTTCTTCACTACATACAGAATGGCATCTTATAAGTAAGCCTGAACTATTCTATTATAAGTTGTTTATTTATATGTATTAAATTTCATGTATATCTATAAGGTTAAAGTTTACATAAAAATCTTCTCTTATTAATCCTTTATCATCATATTCTATTTCACCAGTTTGGTTGTCATATGGATCATAGCGAAGATGTTTTTTAGGTGGATTAAATTCATGTTGAAACTCCGATGCTGCTACCATCCTAAATGGATCTAAATTTCCAAAATAAAAATCCCATACTTCTTTATTACCATTTCTGTATGCACTTCCACCAAATGAAGAGTCCGCAAAAATCCATCCATATGGCTCTATATAAAATTGTGCCCAGTCATGGCATCCTACATAATATGGTGTTACATATAATCCTGATTGCCATTTTGCAGGAACACCAACTACTCTACATAATGTTATAAATAATAACGCTTGTACACCGCAATCCCCTTTTAAATTTAAAGCTGCATATTCAGATATATTTGTAATTGTTAAATATTTTCTCATATATGAATACATTATTTTTGTTGTTATATAATCATATATCTTTCTTGCCTTTAAAAGAGGATTTTTTTCATTTCCTATAATTTCTAAAGCGAGCTCTTTAATATATGGTGTAAACATTATATGAGGTTCTAATTCCTCTAAGCAAAATGTTGGTTGAATTTCGCTTACTTTTTGAGGATCCAATTCATTGTATATCAAGTGATTTTCATATGAATATTCAACAGAAAATTCCTGATTTTCTTTAAGTTTCTCTTCAAAAAAAACAGTCCTTTGGGGATACTGCAAAGAAGCTACAAATTTCGGCTCTAAACTTGTACTTATTAAATTTATATTTTTGGTTTGTTCAGAAATTTTAGGAACAGGCATATGAACTTTTACAGTTTGTCCCATTCTTTCTGCTTGTTTTTTTATTTTTAAAGATGATTTTAACTGTATATAATAAGATACCTTGCCCTTTGACTTAATGTTTTTTATAAAGTCATGAAGCAATTGTTCTTTTTTAATATTTAATTCTTCATCTTCTTGTTTTTTTAATCTTTCTCTAATATCAGGTTTTGTTTTTATTAAATTCCCATAAAAACTATTATTAAATTTTACTTTTCCATTAACTAAAATCCAATCTGCTGAACTTTCTTCTTGAAGTTTTATCAATTGTTCTTCTTTAAAATCTATAACGTTATCACACAGTATATTTAAGGCTTCTTCAAAAGAATACGTATATTCTCTTTCCATAATATAAATAATATGTTTTTCAAGTTCTAATCTTTTACACATAGCATTTGTCAATTTTTTTTGGAACCACAAGTCAATTAATTTTATTGCTTCCTTAAAATCCCCATTGCATTTTAATTTTAATATATCTTCAGGGAGATTTACTTTTAAATATTTTAAGTCTTCGTACATATAGACACCGCCCCTTTATTATTATTTACATTATATACCATTTTTAGTTAATTTTAAAGATAATTAAATTTATATTAACTTAGTTTACTTTACAAAACTGGGGACAGTCTGCTTTTCCAATTAAATTGGTAGCTTGACAATCCCCTTATATATAATAATATTATTGCTCATCTTTTATTCTTCTTATTTTAGCTCCAAGATTCATGAATTTATTTTCTATATTTTCATATCCTCTATCGATATGATATATATCTGAAACTTCAGTTATTCCTTCAGCAACAAGCCCTGCAATTATCATAGCTGCACCTGCTCTTAAATCAGTTGCTCTCACTGGTGCACCTTTTAAATAACTTACCCCATTTATTTTTGCATGAGTTTTAGTATATTCAATATCTGCACCTAATTTATTGATTTCATTTATATATTTAAATCTATCTTCAGATACTCCTTCAACAACTAAGCTTTCGCCATTTAATGTTGCTAATAAAACAGCCATTGGTTGTTGTAAATCTGTTGGGAATCCTGGATAAGGAAGTGTTTGAATATTAACTGGAATCAATTCCTTTTCATAGAAAACACGCATTGAATCACCGTATTCTTCTATACCCATACCCATTTCTTTTAATTTAGCTGTTATTGGCTCCATATGTTTTGGAATAATATCATCTATTATTATATCACCTTTAGTAGCGGCTGCTGCAATCATATATGTTCCTGCTTCTATTTGATCAGGAATTACTCTGTATGTGCAACCCACTAATTCTTCAACACCATTAATTCTTATTGTATCAGTACCTGCACCTTTAATATTTGCTCCCATTGCATTTAAAAAGTTTGCAGTATCAACTATATGTGGTTCTTTTGCTGCATTTTCTATTATAGTTTTTCCTTCTGCATATACAGCTGCAAGCATTATATTAATTGTAGCTCCTACACTGACTTTATCTAAATATATTTTAGCACCAACAAGTTTATCTGTTTTTACTATTACTCTACCGTCAATAGAAACATCCACTGTAGCTCCTAAAGCTTCAAATCCTTTTTTGTGAAGATCAATTGGTCTTTCACCTATATCACATCCACCGGGCATTAAAGTTGATGATTGTTTAAATCTACCTAACCCTGCTCCTAATAAATAATAGGAAGCTCTCATTTTTTTTGATAACCCATTTTGTAGATAGCAGTTTTTTATATTTGTTGAATCAATTGACATAGTTGATTCATCTAAAAATTCAACTACAGCTCCTAATTCAGTTAAAATTTCTTCAAATACATTTACATCATTTATTCTTGGTACATTTTGAATAATGCATTTTCCCGGGCACATTATAGCAGCAGGAATTATTGCAACAGCAGCGTTTTTAAAACCGCCAATATTTACTTTGCCTTTTAATTTTGTTCCACCTTCTATTAAAAATTTTGACATATTATATCCTCTCAAGTATATCTATTTTTATCATTATATGTATTTCATTATTCTTTGATAAATAATCCATAACCATAATATACTCTTTGTAATTTTATGGCATACAATATAATATACTATTTATCCATTTTATTCAATGCAAAAATTAGGTAAACTTCAATTTTTAGTTTGCTAATCAAACGAAGATAAAAGGATTTGTGTACCATCTGAGAATATTACTTTCCAAGTAGGATCTGCATTAATTCTTGTAATGTACTTCCAATTATCATTTTCTAAACTATAATAAGTCATTTTAATTCCAACTATGTCTTTATTTTTAATATCTTCATATGCCATTAATCTTAATAACGCTTCATATGATGAAATTGTATGAACCTTTGCCTTTATTTCCATTACAGAACTTATTTTTTGCATTTCAAATTTATATATACCTTCTTTATCTACATAAAACCTCATATATGAATTTTCTAAGCTTAATTCATTATATATTTGAACATAAGTTACAATTTGGTAATCACTGTAAATATATTTTTCTGTATTAACAAATCCTTCATTATTTAATTTTTTGTTTTGAAGAAATTCCTTAATAACATTATTTACAATTTCATCATTATAATCACCTTCTTTTGATGGAATCTTTTGTCTTAATGTATAAACAATTCTTTTTCCGTCAACTATTTCAAGTGTTTCTCCTTGATTGTTATTATAAACAAATACATCTTTAGATGATTTAACATTTACGCCTAAATAATTTTGAACTAATTCATCATTAATTTCTATTATTTCATATTCAGTTTCTAATACTGGTAACGTATATGTTTCTTTAGGTACATTAGTTTCAATATTTATATTTTTACTTTTTAATTGCTTATTTACATTTTCAACAAAATTTTTATCTTCATATACACTTAACTCATTATCTGCCTTTGTATTATAATCCGTTGTAAAAAGGAAAATATTAATTATAACAAATGCTATAATAAGTATAGTATTAGATTTGTTCCAATCCACTTTATCACCACTCTTCGATCAATGCTCCTGTGATTGCATTGAAAATATATGTTTTATCTTTCATTTCAACAACCCAAACCACTCTTAAAACCTGTTCTTTTGAAATCCTTGATAAATCAAAATAACCTAAATATATGTTGTTGATATCTTTTATCTTTTCTGCTTTTATGGGTTTAAGTTCTAATAAATTATTTGCTGCTGCAATATCAGTTTGCATATTTTTCTCAATTACCTGTACAGCTGGCAAAATTTCATAATTAAGCATTTTATCTTTTTGAGTTTCGTCTATATCTCTTATAAATCTTTTATATGAAACAACTTTATTTCCTACTACATCAATTTGCAATGCTGCATTTGGTCTAACACGGCTAAATAGTAATGGTCTGTTTTGTAATTTATAAGAAAAAATAAATCTATATCCAAAATTTCCTTCGTATTGAACAGTTTCTATATTGCTTAAAAATCCTTCTTGAGGGAACCCTAAAAAGTCCTCTGTAAATTTTAAAGCTGTTAATAGTGATTCATATTCACCTATATTACTATCAGATTCTATATTTGAATCATAAAAATCCAATTGTCCTTCTGAATTTACTTTTAAAACTTTTTCAGTCCTGTACATAAACACTCTGTTTCCACTTACTTCAACAGCTTTTCGTACATAATCATAATCATTTTTAAAATAATCTTTTGCTATTTTATTAATTGCTTCAGTATCAAACACATCAAGCTCTGACTGAACAAAAATAGGGTTTTTTACCGTTGTTTCTAATGGAACAGGTATTTTTATAGTTTGGTCCCCTATTTTTTCATTTGTTGAATATTTAGGATATTTACTATAATCTAATTCTTTTATTATTTTTGCAACTTCTTCTGTATTTAAATCTTCACTTTCAACTTTTATAGTATCTTTACCATCATAAAAATATATAGTATTTTTATTATCTAAATCCAATATTATATTTTTAATAGTTGAAACTTTATCATTTAATTCTATATTATAAATTTCCATTTGTTTTTCAAATATTTCAATAGGTATACTTGTTGCAAAATCAAATTTAAAATAATTTATAGGAAATGCCGCTGAGTTAGAAATATTTATTTTTTCACTTTTGCCACTTAATCCTTTATCTATTGCTTCAATAGTTTTTTTCCACAGTTCCTTATCTTCTGCTGAATATATAATTGTATAGTTTTCATTAAATTTAATAACTGCCTTTACAGGTTTCACTAAGCTCCAAAAATCAATTTTCAATTCTTTTTCTTCCACTATTTCATTTTTTTCAGAATTATAACTTAAGAAATTAGGAAGCTGAAGCCAAATTCGGCTGCTTAAAACAATACATACTAAAACTGAAATAAGCAAGATTAAATTTTTAATTTTATTATTTATCATATTGTCCTCTGCAAATGTCAAACTTCAAATACTTCAAATACTTCATATTCAGGTATTATTATTTTGATTTCTGTTCCTTTTTGGACTTCACTTTCAACTAATAATTTACTGTTATGTGATTCAGCGATTTGCTTTGCTATGGAAAGCCCTAATCCTGTTCCACCCATTTCTCTTGTTCTTGCTTTGTCAACTCTGTAAAACCTGTCAAAAATCCTATTGATATCTTCTTTAGGTATGCCTATACCGTCATCTTTTATGCTTATAATAATATTCTTATTTTCTTTTTTTGCATTCACCCAAACATTTCCATTGTCATGAGTATATTTAATTGCGTTTCCTGCTATATTAAGGATTATTTGCTCAAATCCATCTTTGTCAAACATTATGTTCATATCATTTGGGATATTGCCCATATGTAATTTAATATTTTTGTTTTTCGCATGGATATTTAGCTTTTTACATGCATCCAACAATATTTCTTTTACGCTTATTTTTTCCTGTTTCCAATTTGCTTGCTCAAAATCCATTTTAGAAAGTTTTAATAAATCACTCACTAACCTTGACATCCTATCACTTTCTGAATTAATAACATTTAAGAAATCCTCTGCTATTGATTTTTCATTTAAAGCACCATCCAGCAAAGTTTCAGTATAACTTTTTATTGTTGTAATAGGTGTTTTTAACTCATGGGATACATTGGCCACAAAGTCCTTTTGCATTTTTTCTAATTTAAACTGTTCTGTTACATTTTTAAATAACAGGATAACTCCACCTATTTCATTTTTATTGTTCATAAAAGGCTCATAATCAACTTTGTATGTTTGTCCATTTTGTTCTAAAATATCAGAACCGTGATAATTTTTTTGCTGTAAATTTAATAAACTTATACTTTTGCAAATTTGAGATATTATTATATCATAATTTTCCCCATCATCTGTAAGAGAAATTATTTGCCTTGCAACTGGATTTGCATGAACGATGTTTCCCATAATATCCACAGTTAAAACACCATCAGCCATATATTTAAATGTTGTTTCCATTTTACTTTTTTCCTGTTGTAAGTTAGAAACTGTCTTTTTAAGTTCATCTATTAAATAGTTAAACATACTGCCCAATTGACCTATTTCATCATTGGATTTTACTTCAACTTTTTGTTCAAAATCACCCTGTGACATAAGTTTTGCTTTAACAGTTAAATCCTTTATTGGTCCTGTTATAGTTCTTGCAAGCACAAGTCCTAAAAGCACTGTTAATAAAAGAGCTATAACTGTTGCTTGAGTAATTATTTTTTTTGATTCGTCTATTGTTTCATATATATATTCTATATTATTAGTAAGATAAATAAATCCTTTTAAATTTCCTCCACCATTTACATTTTCGTAAACAGGATATGACATATGATTATTTACTACTTTTGAATTATCGTACAGTTCTTTTGGTACTATTGATTCTACATTTCCTTCTAAAGACTTTGTTAAAATATAACTGTTTATTTTATTTAAATTATATGCGCTTTGTCCTTCTGTTCCTTCTATGCTTCCTGCTATTATAGTTTTTTTGTCATCATTTAATATTATATAAATATTTTCATCATACCCGATTTGGATACCATTGTTAATACTATTATGTATTTCATTTGTGAAATGCTTCCAGTCATCTTCTTGAAGCGCAGTTGAAGAAGCAAGAATTGATTTAATCCGTGCTTCCATGTTTTTAGAACTCATATCAACTTGAATTTGTTGAAGCTTTGTCATTATAAACATTCCCACTATTGACATCGCTAGAAAAACAAGTAAAAAATATATTAAAATAAATCTCCATCTAATACTTTTAAACATATGTCCCCTCATTATTTGCTTTTAAAATAATATCCCAATCCTCGTTTTGTAATTATGTATTTGTCTTCTTCTGTTTCAATTTTTTCTCTTAACCTTCTAACAGTTACATCAACTGTTCTAAGATCTCCAAAATCATAACTCCAAACTTCTTTTAACAAATGTTCCCTATTAAAAACCCTTCCAGCATTTTGAAATAAATATTTTAACAAATCAAATTCTCTGTTCGTTAAATCTATAATTTCATCATTTTTACTAACTTCATACGTGTTTAAATCTATAGTTAAATTTCCCGCNNATTTCTTCTTCTACTTTTGATAGCTTAACTCTTCTTAAATTTGCTTTAACTCTTGCAACTACTTCCTTATTACTAAATGGTTTTGTTATGTAATCATCCGCACCTAATTCTAATCCCAAAATTTTATCTTCTTCTGCTTCTTTAGCAGTAAGCATGATAATAGGCATTACATATTCCATACGAATTTCTTTAAGAATTTCAAAACCGTTTTTTCTTGGAAGCATTACATCAAGAATTAATAAATCAGGTTTCATTTGATGTACCATTTTTATAGCATCTTCACCGTCATATACAGTCTGAACTTCAAAACCTTCTTTAACCAAATTATATTTAATTATTTCTGCAATTGGTCTTTCATCGTCAACTACTAATATTTTTGGCATAAACTCACCTCTTAATCGTTGTCTTAATATTATATATGGATAATTATATCATGTTTTTTAAAAATGCACACCTTATTTATTTTCACGCATAAATTAATTTAGGAAGGTGAATGCAATGAAAAAAAATCAAAACACCAATAAACTTTGTCCTATTCTTCAAGATAGGATGCACTCTAATAACGATAATATTTTACCCATAATTGTATCCTATAAAAACAGTAAGAAAATGCCTGAAGGAAAACTTACAGCATTATCTAATATGTCAAATAAACTAAATTACGAACTTCCTATTGTTAACGGTTGTGCCTGCGAAATGTGTGTTTCTGCAATTCTTGAAATAGAACGCGATCCCGATGTCGAATATATCAGTTATGATTCAAGGGTTTTTGCAGTTATGGATATAGCAAGAAAAACTATTGGAGCAGATAATATTACAAATACCAATCACACGGGCAGGGGTGTTACAGTTGCTATAATAGATACAGGGGTAGCACCTCACACCGACTTAGTTTATCCTACCAATAGAATTGTAGGATTTAAAGATTTCGTAAATGAAAAAACAAATGCATATGATGACAATGGACAT
>DIVM01000224.1 GCA_002435835.1 Firmicutes bacterium UBA6132 | reverse complement strand
GAACAGCACAAAACCCTGATATATTTTTCCAAGCAAAAGAAGCATCAAATAAATTCTACGAATCAGTTCCTGATGTAGTAGCTGAATATATGACTGAAATGAGCAAAATAACTGGTAGAGAATATAAACCATTTAATTATTATGGAGCTGAAGATGCAGAAAACATAATAATAGCAATGGGTTCAGTTACAGAAACAGCTAAAGAAGTTATTGATTACTTATTAGCTAAAGGTGAAAAAGTAGGTATGGTAATAGTTCATCTATACAGACCTTTCTCATCAAAATATTTCTTTGATGTTATGCCAAAAACAGTTAAGAAAATAGCTGTATTAGATAGATGTAAAGAACCAGGTGCTCCTGGTGAACCATTGTACTTAGATGTTAAATCAATGTTCTATGAATCAGATCTTAGACCAGTTATAGTTGGTGGAAGATATGGTCTTGGTTCAAAAGATACTACACCTGCTCAAATATTTGCAGTATACAACAATTTAAATACAGAAGCACCTAAACATGATTTCACATTAGGTATAGTTGATGATGTAACATTTAAATCTTTAGAAACTCCATCAACAGTTAATACTTCTGCGCCTGGAACAGTTAGATGTAAATTCTGGGGACTTGGTTCAGACGGTACAGTTGGAGCTAACAAAGATGCTATAAAAATTATCGGAGACCATACTAACTTGTATGCTCAAGGATATTTCTCATATGATTCTAAAAAATCAGGAGGCGTTACGGTATCTCACTTAAGATTCGGAAAATCTCCAATAAGAAGCACATATTTAATAGATGAAGCAGACTTCGTTTCATTGTCACAACAATCATATGTTGATAAATATGATGTGTTGACAGGACTTAAAAAAGGTGGCAAATTCTTATTAAATACAATTTGGTCAAAAGATGATTTGGAAGCTAACTTGCCAGCTAAGTATAAAAAATACATGGCTGAAAATGATATTCAATTTTATACAATCAACGCAACACAAATAGCTGCTGATTTAGGACTTGGCAATAGAACTAACATGATTATACAATCTGCATTCTTTAAATTAGCTAATGTTATTCCAATAGATGAAGCAGTTGAATATTTAAATAAAGCTATTGTTAAATCATACGGCAAAAAAGGTGATGCTATAGTTAACATGAATAAAGAAGCTGTTCAGAAAGGTATTACTGATTTAGTTAAAATAGAAATACCTGAATCATGGAATAATGTAACAGTTTCTAAAGAAGAAGAAGTTAAAAAACCTGATTTCATTAAAAATGTTGTTGATGTTATGAACAAACAAGAAGGAGATAGCCTTCCTGTTAGTACATTTGTAGGTATTGAAGATGGAACATTCCCAATGGGAACATCTGAATTTGAAAAAAGAGGTATCGCAACAAATGTACCTCATTGGATTTCAGAAAACTGTATTCAATGTAATCAATGTTCATTTATATGTCCTCATGCTGCAATTAGACCAGTTTTATTAAATGAAGAAGAAACTAAAAATGCACCTGAAGGTTTTGTAACATTAAAAGCTACTGGTAAAGGCTTAGAAGGATTACAATATAAAATACAAGTAACACCTTTAGATTGTACAGGATGCGGAAACTGCGCAGATATCTGCCCATCTAAAAACAAAGCATTAGTTATGGAACCAATAGCAACTCAAGAAAAAGAAATTGCAAATTGGAACTATTCAGTTGAAAAAGTAACTATAAAAGATAACTTGTTAGATAAAAACACTGTAAAAGGTAGCCAATTCTGTAAGCCATATTTTGAATTCTCAGGAGCTTGTGCAGGTTGTGGAGAAACAGCTTACATTAAAACTATCACTCAATTATTTGGCGATAGAATGATGATTNNTTCAATTTATGGAGCATCAGCACCAGCAACTCCTTATACTACAGATGCTAACGGCAGAGGACCATCATGGGCTAACTCATTATTCGAAGACAATGCTGAGTTCGGCTTAGGTATGGCTCTTGGTATGGGACAAATTAGAGATGGATTACAATTAGCAATGGAAAAATTAATTAATTTAGAAGTTGCTGCTGAAATAAAAGAAGCTTGTGCTAATTGGATAGAAAACAGAGAATTAGGTGAAGAATCTAAAGCTGCATCAGCAAAAGTTGTTGCTGCATTAGAAGCATTCAAACCATGCTGTGATGATTGCAGTATATTAGTAAAAGAAATATTGGACAAAAAAGATTTCCTTGTTAAAAAATCACAATGGATATTTGGTGGAGACGGTTGGGCTTATGATATAGGATTCGGTGGATTGGACCATGTTTTAGCAACAGGAGAAGATGTAAATATTTTAGTAATGGACACAGAAGTTTACTCTAATACTGGAGGACAATCTTCTAAATCAACACCAACAGGTTCAGTAGCTAAGTTTGCAGCATCTGGTAAGAAAATTAAGAAAAAAGATCTTGGTATGATTGCAGCAACATATGGATATGTATATGTAGCACAAGTTGCTATAGGTGCTGATAAAAACCAATTCTTAAAAGCATTAAAAGAAGCAGAAAGCTACCATGGACCATCATTAATAATAGCTTATGCTCCATGTATCAACC
>DIVM01000035.1 GCA_002435835.1 Firmicutes bacterium UBA6132 | reverse complement strand
AAGTTAATACCAATTATGCCCTTAGTTTTTTCTCGCGCTTTTCTTATTTCACTTCTAAGCGCTCTAAGGTTTGCTTCAACAGGATTTGTTGCGAAATCAGGCTCTCTAAAACCCATTTGTACTCCTGAAATTACTCCTATTCCACCTTCATTAGCAACTGCAGAAGCTAAATTAGACAATGACACTCCAATTCCCATGCCACCTTGAATTATAGGCAGTTTAGCTGTTAAATCTCCTATTTTTAATTCACGAAACTTCATCTATTTTCTCTCCTATATTTCTAACAGAAATTTTGATAATCAAAGTATATATATTTATTTCCATTTTGTCAAGAAAAATGTTTTAAATTGTGAAATTCTCACCAAATTTTAGCTACCTTGAAAGAAAATAAAACTACATAAAAATGGATGCAATCACAATAATTACATCCAAAATTATATTATTTATTGTTTTTATATTCTTCGTAAGCAACCCTATCCATTTCTTGTTTTTCAAGAATTGCTTCTTGAACCATCATGTCCTTAACTTTCATAAGTCTTGTTTGATTTCCTCTTTCATTCTCATCAAGTTTCATTTGAATATATTTTATAGTTTCTTCAAACTGAGGAATCATAACATATTCAAGGGCATTAACCCTTCTTCTTGTTTTTTCAATTTCTGATGCAAGAAGTTGAACTTCTTTTTCCATAGCTGCTAACTTAAGCATAGTTGGAAAAACTTCTGAAAGATTTGATATAGCACTATCTAATTCACCTGAAGTATTTGCAAAACCATATGGATAGATATTTGCCGTATCATCCGTTGTAGTTTTAAAATCAAACACTGGCACATCAACGCTCATTACATTTTTGTTTGATACTTCAATTGATACGCCTTGTTTTGGATACATTAATGCTTCATGCAATATTTCAGAAGACATTACAGCACTTGCTATAACAAAATTTGAGTAAACATCTTTTAATTGTGACTCAACTTGTTCTCTTAAGGTCATGTTTTCCCTGGCAAGCTCTAAAAATTGTTTCATAAGCTCATCACGTTTATCCTTAAGCATTTTGTGACCTTTTACTGCCACTTTTAAACGCTTTTTAAGAGTAGTCAACACCATTCTGGTTGGATTTACATTTAACCTTGCCATAAGCTTACCTCCCTAATTATTGTTTATTTGGAAGATATTTATCCAAATACTCATCTCTTATACGTTTAAGTTCGCTTCGAGGAAGTATAGTAAGCAAATTCCATCCTGTTTGCAAAGTTTCTTCTATTGTTCTATTAGTCTCATAGCCTTGTGATACATACAGTTTTTCAAATTCATCTGCAAATTTAGCATAAAATTTATCAGCATCTGAAAGAGCTGCCTCTCCAAGTATTGCCATAAGTTCCTTTGCTTCCTTACCACGTGCATAAGCAGCAAATAATTGGTTTAATAAATCTGAATGATCTTCTCTTGTTTTTCCTTTTCCAATACCTTTGTCTTTTAAACGAGATAATGAAGGAAGAACATCTATAGGAGGTTTAATTCCTTTTCTGTAAAGTTCACGTGACAATATTATTTGCCCTTCTGTAATATATCCTGTTAAGTCCGGTATAGGATGAGTTTTATCATCTTCAGGCATAGTTAATATAGGAATCATTGTTATAGAGCCATCTACATCACGTTTCTTGCCTGCACGTTCATAAAGTGTTGCTAAGTCTGTATATAAATATCCAGGATAGCCACGTCGTCCAGGAACTTCCTTACGTGCTGCTGATACCTCACGAAGCGCTTCTGCATAATTTGTGATATCTGTCATAATTACAAGTACATGCATACCTTTTTCAAATGCTAAGAACTCAGCAGCTGTTAAAGCCATACGAGGAGTTGAAATACGTTCTATAGCTGGGTCATTTGCAAGATTCATAAACAACACTGTTCTATCTATAGCACCTGTTTTCTTAAAGTCCGATATAAAGAAATCAGCTTCTTCAAATGTAATACCTATAGCTGCGAAAACAACCGCAAATTTATCATCTTTTCCTTCTTTACTTATAACTTTTGCTTGACGTGCAATTTGTGCAGCTAAATCAGCATGTGGTAAACCCGAACCTGAAAATATTGGTAATTTCTGACCTCTAACAAGAGTGTTTAATCCATCTATAGCAGAAACACCTGTTTGAATGAATTCTGCAGGATAATCCCTTGCAGCTGGATTCATAGGAAGTCCATTTATATCCATTCTTTTTTCAGGTATGATATCTGGACCATTATCTATTGGTCTTCCAAGTCCATCAAATACACGACCGAGCATATCATATGAAACTGCAAGTTCAATACCACGTCCTAAAAACTTAACTTTACTTCCTGCAAGATTGATTCCTGCAGAGCTTTCAAATAATTGAACTAAGGCATTGCTTCCATTAATTTCAAGAACTTTACATCTTCTTTTTTCGCCACTTGGAAGTTCTATTTCTCCAAGTTCATCAAATGTTACATTTTCTACATTTTTAACAAGCATTAAAGGTCCTGCTACCTCTGATATAGTCTTATACTCTCTAATCATCTTTAAACCTCCTTGCTTGCTACAAGAGCTTCTACTTCGTCATTTATTTGGTTACTTATTTTTTCATAAGCTTCTTTAATATTTTGCTCTTCAGTATACTTATATCTACCTATTTTTTCTCTTACATCCAGTTCAGTTAATTTTTTAAAATCAGCACCTACTTTTACAGCATCAATTGCTTTATAGTAATATTGTAATATTAATTTAAGTAGATTATACTGCTTTTGTAATGAAGAATATGTGTCAACATCATGGAAAGCATTTTGATGTAAATAGTCTTCTCTTATAGATCTTGTTGCTTCAAGTTTAATTCTGTCGCTAAATGACAATGAATCAACTCCAACAAGCTGTACTATTTCATTTAATTCTGCTTCATCTTGCAATAATCTCATTGTTTCTGTTCTTAAAGTTGACCATTCTTTAGCTACATTTTCATCATACCACTTGTTTAACCTTGTGTCATACAATGAATATGAATTTAACCAGTTTATAGCTGGGAAGTGACGTTTGTATGCTAATGATGCATCAAGTGCCCAGAAAACTTTTACTATACGAAGTGTAGCCTGTGAAACAGGCTCAGAAATATCTCCTCCTGGAGGTGAAACTGCTCCTATAGCAGATAAAGCGCCTTCTCTACCAACGGATCCTAAACTGATAACTCTTCCTGCACGCTCATAAAATTGAGCAAGACGGGATGCAAGGTATGCTGGATATCCTTCTTCACCTGGCATTTNNCTTCAAGACGTCCTGACATTTCACGAAGAGCCTCTGCCCATCGAGAAGTAGAGTCAGCCATAAGTGCAACAGAATAACCCATATCTCTAAAATATTCAGCTATTGTAATTCCTGTATATATAGATGCTTCACGAGCAGCAACTGGCATATCAGATGTATTTGCAATTAATACTGTTCTTTTCATTAAAGACTCACCACTTCTTGGGTCCTTTAATTCTGGGAACTCCATTAAAACGTCCGTCATTTCATTTCCACGTTCACCACAGCCTATATATACAACTATATCTGCATCAGCCCATTTTGCAAGCTGATGTTGTACAACTGTTTTTCCGCTACCGAATGGTCCTGGAACAGCAGCAACACCACCCTTTGCTATTGGGAAAAGAGTATCTATAACTCTTTGACCTGTAATAAGAGGCATATCTGGAACTAATTTTTCTTTATATGGACGACCTTTACGAACAGGCCATTTTTGCATTAATGTTAAATTAGCTGATTCACCATTTTCTTTTTTAACAACACATACAGTTTCTTCAACTGTAAAATCACCAGAATTTATTTTTTCAATAGTTCCACTTATTCCAAAAGGAACCATGATTTTATGTTCAACTATAACAGTTTCTTGAACTAAGCCAATTATATCCCCAGCTTGTATTTTGTCCCCAACTTTTTTTGTTGGTGCAAATCCCCATTTTTTAGTTCTGTTAAGAGGAGGAACATTAATACCTCTTGCTATATTAGTACCTGATACTTTTCTTATTTCTTCAAGTGGTCTTTGTATACCATCATATATAGTTTCTATTAGACCAGGTCCAAGCTCAACTGAAAGTTGGGCACCAGTTGATATAACTGGTTCTCCAGGTCCTAATCCTGCTGTTTCTTCATATACTTGAATGGATGCTTTATCCCCACGCATTTCTATTATTTCACCTATCAGTCCTTGATCGCTAACACGAACAACGTCAAACATATCGGCATCTTGCATACCTTCTGCAATAACCAATGGTCCTGATACTTTTACTACTCTACCTTGGCTCATTAGTACTTCACCTCATTCATTTATTTAAACCGATTTTAATGCTTTAATTGTTGCCAAACAATATGTCAGCACCTACTGCTTTTTCTACAGCTTTTTTGATGTTTGATACTCCAATACCCAAAGTACCATTTATACTAGGTATAGGAATAATAGCCGGCAGTCTTTTGCTGTTATATTCATTTATTTCTTCTTTTAAATCTTTATATATACTTTCTGTCACATATATAATGGCATAATCTTCGTTTGCAATTTGTTTTAATACACTTTTTGCTTCACTATCAGAATTACAATCAAAAACACTTAAACCAACTGCTTTAAAACCTAATACACTTTGTTTATCTCCGATAACACCTATTTTATGCATAAGTTTCTCTCATCCTCTCTCTAATTTTATCTGAGGATATACCTGCTATTTTACTTGCCATTATAATTCTTACAATTTTTATTTCATTTTCCTTTGCAAGCAAGTAGCTTACAAGTGGCTCAATTCCATATGAAACATATTTTGCAGACTTAATATAATTAATTAGCTTGTTGTCAAATAGTTGTTCAAGATTAGTAAACATGCCAGTTTTATTTAAAGAATCAATTCCTTCTATAAAAATTTCCTTGTAGCCATAAATGAAAACTTGGTCTGCGAAACTTTCATAAGATTCATCAAAAGAAGAAATATATGTCTTTTTAGAAATATTACCACCATCAATATATACTTTTGAAAAGAAATCCCAAGACTTACCCATTTTTCTTAATCTAACAAATGATTTTATATTAATTATGTCTATTTGCATTTTAATATAATTTAAAACAAACTCTGAATTCATTTTTTTAGATGATTTTATCATTTCATCATATAAATATATATCAAATATAATATCTATATTTTGTGGGTCTCTATTCTTTGGAAATGTTTCAATTATTTCTTTTAAAGCATCAGCCATATTTTCAGTTAGTTCAGAAAAATCCCTTTCTCTGACTGCATATTTAAGTTTATTAATTTCTATAGATCCTGTATCTACTAAAGCATCCTCAGGTTCTTTTCCTAAATATTCAGATTTCATTATAACTTTTAAATTATGATAGTCATATGGATATAAAAAGATATTAAAATTATCTATATCTGGAGCGATTGACATAATAAACTCATAAGTTTTTTTATGTTCTTCAGATAATAATTCTTCAAAATCTTTTACATTAGCTATTTCTTTACCATAGCCATAATCACAATCATATAAAACTTTAATGGCATCCTCAGCTGTTTTTGCATCTATCATTTTTTCTGCTCTTTCGCGAGTAAGCATATTTTTTTCAACACTTCTTACCCTTGCAGTAGAAAATAAATAATCAGTATCTTTAATTTTTGCCAAAGCCATTCCTCCTCTCAGGCAGGAAATTTATTTAAAAATCACATTTGCAACCTCAAAAGTAAGTTCATCTTTAATGGAGCTTAAAATTGTTTCAAAGGTTGAATTAATTTCTATATTTCCATTCTTTAGCACAAATCCTCCGCTTGCTTGAATAGTTCTATTACTTAATTTAATTTTACTTGTATTAAGTTTTTCATTAGCAAGTATTACAAGCTTTTCGCCAATATTCTTTTTATCTTTTTCATTTAAAACTAATTCACCTTCAAGGAAAGATGATTTTTCAATTTCACTTAATATGAAATTAATATATACTTCTTCAGATATATTATTAAGTTTTTTAAGTGCTTCTTCAAAACTTTTATTTATAGATTCCTGTTTAGCACTTAAAAGCATTTTTTTTGCTTGAAGCTGAGCAGCGGAAACTTTTCTTTGTTTTAAAATCTCTGCATCATTTTCTGATTTTAAAGCTTCATTGTTTAAAAAATCATTAGCTTTACTTTTAGCTTCATTTATTATTTCTAAACTTTGAGATTCAGCTTTTTGCAAAATGGCAGAAGCAGCATCATTTGCTTCAGCTAATATTTTTTCTGTTATATTTTCAATGCTCATTGCATCACATCCTTTGATATTTTTTAGTTTAATTAAAATATTAAATAGTAATGCCGTTTACCATAAGGAAAGAAGCAAGTAATGCTAAAACTGCATATGTTTCAACCATTGCTGCATAAACCATTGCTTTTGCAATTTCTTCAGGTCTTTTTGAAATTAACATAATTCCTGATGCTGCTACTTTTCCTTGGTGAATAGCAGATATTAAACCAACTATACCTATTGGAAGTGATGCTGCAAAAATAAATCCGCCTTGTGCTGCAGTTAATGTAGCCATAGCACCACCTAATAAACCTATTTTATTTAATATAATAAATGCTATAAGCAAACCATAAATACCTTGAGTACCTGGTAAAGCTTGTAAAATCAATGTTGAACCGAATTTTTTAGGATCTTCTGCTACAACTCCTGAAGCAGCTTGACCTGCGATACCAACTCCTATTGCACTACCTATACCTGCTAGGGTAGCAACTGATGCCCCCAATATTGCTAAAAAGTTTCCATCTGTTAATATATTCATTTAATTTTCCTCCTTAATAATTTTAATATATTTAGTTTTTTTCATAAGTGGATTAAAAATTTCTCCTCCACCTTCATAGAACTTACCAAAGAATTCTACATACTGCAATCTGGCTGCATGAACAAATGATCCAAGTGCATTGATTGCAAAGTTAAATGTGTGGCCAAATATCATTACTACAGTAAATAATATAGCTCCAAAGATTCCATCTCCGCCCATAGTTCCAAGAATACTTAAAACTGATGACACAACGCCAGATGCTAAACCTAATGCTAATAGTCTTGAATATGAAAGGATATCACTTAAATAACTTGTTATATTGTAAAGGCTTAAAACACCACTTACTAACTTGTTAATAATTCCTTTCTTTTCTCTTCCTTGAGTTAAAACTAAACCTAAAG
>DIVM01000177.1 GCA_002435835.1 Firmicutes bacterium UBA6132 | reverse complement strand
ACATTTCCAAAACCAAGTATTGCAATTTTAATATTATTTGATTTTACCATATAAATATTTTCTCCAAGTATATATTTTTTTCACCGTTCTTAGTTTATTAAGCTTTTATATGTGTATTTATTTTTAATGTTTTTATTTTTGCCTGTAAATTTTTTCTTGCTATCCCCATAAATTCAGCTGTTTTGGTTATATTCCAACCATTGCTTTCTAAAGCTTGCTTTATATATTCTATTTCAAATTCTTGTTTTGCTTCTCTATATGATTTTATATCATCATTATTAATTTTATTATTATCCTTATCTATTAAAATATATTTTTTCACATCTTTTACTCCAATATTTGAATCTTTTGATAAAACAATAATTCTTTCAATTATATTTTTTAGCTCCCTAATATTCCCCGGCCAATTATACTCAGTTAAAATATTTAAAGCTTCAGATGTAAATGAAATTTCTTTTTTGTTTAATTCTTTTGTTAAAATATTTGAAAAATACTCAACAAGTATTGGTATATCTGATTTTCTTTCCATAAGCGATGGGACTTTTATAGGTATAACATCCAATCTATAATATAAATCCTGTCTGAAATTACCTTTTTCTATTTCTTCAACTAAATTTTTATTAGTTGCACAAACTAGTCTGAAATTAGTTTTTATTGTTTTATTACCTCCAACTCTTTCAAATTCCTTTTCTTGCAAAACTCTTAACAATTTAACTTGAATACTTTGGGATATTTCACCTATTTCATCAAGAAAAAGTGTACCATTGTCTGCCATTTCAAATCTACCAATTTTTGTAGTTGTAGCACCTGTAAAGGAACCTTTTTCATGTCCAAAAAGTTCACTTTCAAGTATTCCTTCTGAAAATGCACTGCAGTTAACTTTTACAAGTTTTCCTGCTTTTCTACAACTTTGAAGATGTATGGCTTTTGCAACTAACTCTTTTCCAGTACCACTTTCTCCTGTTATTAATACTGTTGAATCAGAAGTAGCAATTAATTTAATTTGTTTTTTTATATCTAACATTTTTATGTCATTCCCAATAAAAAACTCATCACCATTATCCTGGAGATTATTTTTTACTTTTAATATTTCATTTTCATATTTTATTTTCTTATATTCCTGTATTTTTGTTATATTGATAAATAATTCTTCAAAATCAATAGGTTTTTCTATATAGGTATATGCACCTTCCTTAATAGCTTTAACTGCATTTTCTATACTTCCATTACCTGTTACAAGTATGATTTCAATATTAGGAGCTAATTGCTTTACTTTTTTTATTAAATCAATACCTGTTAATTCCGGCATATACATATCAGTAATTAAAATATCAAATTCATTATTCTTAACAATTTCTATTGCTTGGTTTGCACTATTTGTTGTTATGACATTATATTTTTTACGAGTAAATATTTTCTTATATATATTTAAAAAACTATCATCATCATCAACAATTAAAATATTATTAAAAAGCATAATTAACTCTCCTTTGATTACTTTATTGGAAACACAATTGAGAAATTTGTTCCTATACTTTTTTTGCTTTCACAATATATATGACCATTTAATTTTTTTACTTGTTCTTTTACAATCCATAAACCCAGGCCAGAGCCTTTTTCTTTTGTTGTGAAAAAAGGGTCGAATATATTTGTTCTTATATTGTCATTTATACCTTCACCTGTGTCTTTAACTTCGATATGAATAAAATGATTATTCTTAAATACTTTTAATGTTAGATAACCACCTGATTCTTTCATTGCTTCTATAGCGTTTCTAATTAAATTTGAAAAAATGAATTTTAAAGAGTTTTCTCGTGATTGTAAAAATAATTCTGTGTTTTCATAATTTTTATTAACTGTTATTTTATTTTTATATAAATTGTTTTTTTCTATAACTAACATTTGTTCTATCACGGAAATAATATTAACACGTGATATGTTATCACCATTTTTATCAAATTCAAGTAAACTGTATACTGTGTTTTCAGCATCTTTAATACCTGCATTTAATTCATATAAAACATCTCTAACTTCTGTTATATCAAAATCATTTTCAGATTCTATTTCATTTAATAAAAAGCAAGCACCTTTAATTACTGAAATATTATTTTTTAACTGATGAGTTACAGATGCTGATACTTGTCCTATTAGTGCAAATTTTTCTGCATTTGCTAATTCTAAATTTTTTATGATTTCTTCAGTTTTATCCATACTAAATATTATTATTTCTCTTATTGTATTATTTGAATTGTAAATTGGAAAACTACTTACACTAAATATTTTTTCTTTATAATGAATTTCACTGCTGAATTTACTTTCACTATAAACAGGACACCCCTCACATATTTCATACCTGTTATATAATAATTCATAACATTTTTTATTATTTAATTTGTTTTCATTATCTATAATAAATTTTTCACTTTTATTATTAAATAATTTCAAATTATAATTTTCATCTATTATATATAATAAACCTGGCATATTATCAAAAATAGTTTGCAATTCGTTGTTTTTATAAAATAACGTATCAATATATTCATCTAACTTGAACTTTAAATTTTTAAAAGTATTATCCAATATTTTAATTTCATTATCATTGCTTTTATTAAGTTCAAAATTATTTATATATCTATTTCCCATTTCTTCTATCTCATCTACAAGATTGAATAATGGTTTTGACAAGGATTTATAATAGTAAATTAGTAATATTATTATTAGAAATAAACTGAATATAACAAAATCAATAAAATTATCATTAACCAATATATTTTCTTCAAAATATGCTTTTCTATTTACTTGAAATCCAACAATCCAATTTAATCTATTAATATTAGAATATAATAATAGTTTTTCAATTCCATTATCATAATAAAATTTAGAACCTTTTTTTCCCAAAATCATTTCTTTAAAGATTTGTTTTTCCTTTTCACTTTTAGAATATATATCAATATTATCCTTTACAACCAATCCTTGTTCTTCCTCTTTTAGTTCATATTTCGGGTAATAAATAATTTTACCATCTTCATCAATTAAAAAAGATATACCAGTACCTTCTATGGATAAATCTGAAATGCTATTTTGTATGCCTTTAAGACCTATATCTATACAAACTACACCTATCATCTCATTGTTTTTATAAATTGGATAAGAACATGTTATTAGCAACCCTTTTCCTAAATAATCAATATAAGGGTTTGTCCATACTGGTTTTCTTTCAGGATTATTATTTTCATCCGCCATATAATAATATACATCTTGCTTAAAATCATGATTATATCCAAATTTATTAATATTCTCTAAAAAAGCTGGATACATTCTTATCATATTATCATTTGTAATAATATAAGCCCATTGAGCATTTTGAATTCTTTCAAAAGACTTCTTAAACTGTAAATCTAATTTTGAAGTATTAATAACATCAGATATCTGTTTTTTAGATAAAGGTTTGTTATAAGAATAAAATAAGTTTGATGTATAATTTTCTCTATGTTCAGAACTATATTTATTTGTTAATATACTATTTTCATTTACAAAATAATTTTCATTAAAATTTTTAAGATCCGTTTCATTAACTTCATTTCCAATTATTTCACTAACCCATAATCCAAGATTTTCTGTTTCATATTCAACTTGATTAAATAAGTATTCTAAACTCTTTTGTTTTTCAATGATTAATTTATTTAAACTCGATTCTGCAAATGCCCTATTACCTTCTTTTACTTTAGGATACACAAATAAATTTACATAAGAAATTAAAATTAATTCAAAAAGTATTAATGTAATAAGAATTCTTTTCATTATTCCACGATTTAATAAATTAAACATCTTAATTTTATCTCACTTCCTATTAATGTAACGAAATAGTAACACCTTAAAGACTTATAACAATTGAAAACTATTGGAATTAATTTCTTTCTAATTAATTGATACGAAAACGTAGCATTTAATAAAATACTTATAGCCCTTTAATTTCAATAATTGTATTGAAATTAAATTTTTATTGTAACTTTTATGTAGCGGTAAACGTTGTATATTCCTACATTATAACATAAATTTTTTTAAATTAATAACCTTTATAGACATTTTTTTGATACAAAATTGTAACAAATAAGTATTATTCGTAAAAAAAGCGTCCAAATTTAATTAATTATATAAATTTATATTAATTACTAATATTGGCATGCAATGTGCTTTATAAGTTAGTACATAAACATTATCTTAGGAGGAAACTATTATGAAACCAAATAACAAATACTTATCTTTTTATTATGAAACTATTAAGGAATTTCCAGAAATTAAGCTTGATCCAAAGAAAACAGCACTTTTAATTGTTGATATGCAAAACGAATTTATTGCGAGAGACTCTGGTGAAGCTCTTACTTTTAAAGAAAATGGTGAATGGGAAAGATGGATTCCTTTCCATGACAGGTTAGATGAAATAGCTGTTCCCAACACTGTTAAATTACTAAATTATTTCAGAGAAAATAGTATGGAAGTAACTTATGGAAGAATTGCTTGTTTAAAGCCAAACGGCGAAGATAGAAGCCCAGTTCAAAAGTCTGTAGGTTGGAATGGAATGCTAATTCCTATTAATTCATACGGTGCGCAAATGGTAGCTGAATTAGCTCCTATGCCAGGAGAAATAGTTGTAAATAAAACAACGGACTCTGTTACAACAGGTACAAATTATTTACAATTAATAAGATATATGGGTATTGAAACTGTTGTTGTAACAGGAATTGTTACTGATCAATGTGTAGCATCAACTGTAAGAGGTCTTGCTGATGATGGTTTACAGGTTATATGCGTTGAGGACTGTTGCGCAGCTCCGGATATCGCTTTACATGATGCTGAATTAAAAATTATGAACAATATTTATTGCAATGTATTGTCTACTGATGAAACAATAGAAATTATAGAAAAAAACAAGGAAAAATCAGAAGAACTTGCAGTAAACATATAATATAAAAGGAGGCACTTAGATGTCAGATAACTCTTTAAAGAAAAGTTTAACATTGACCCAAATGATTGCAATGGCTGCTGGTGGTATGATAGCTGCATGGATGGTTGAAATAAAATATTGGTTTGAATTGAGCGGACCAGGCTCTTTTGCATCATTAGTAACTTGTGCTTTATTTGTTTTACCACTTTGTTTTATATATACAGAATTAACAAGTATGCTCCCTTACTCAGGTGGAGAAAACATATGGATTTCTAATGCATTTAACTGGTCAACTGGTTGGTTTTCATGTTGGGCTGTAATATTATTATATGTAATGGCAATGCCAACTGTTTCTTACGGAATTGCAAGTATGATGGGATATTTTTATCCAATAACATTTATGCAAACCAAAATCATCGCATTAGCTATTTTAATTTTATGGTTCTTTTTAACCAATAAGGAATTAAAATATCTTGCTAAAATCCAGAACTTCTTTTTTTGGAGTACATTAGTAGTCTCCATATGTGCATCAATAGTTTTCATGACCAATGATGCTTGGAGTATCGACAACTTAAAACCATTTTTTACAAATGGAACTAAAGGATATAGTGCAGCTGTTGCATTATTAATAATGAAATTTATTGGATTTGACCTTATACCTCAATTATCAGAAGAAGCTGATTTTCCTAAAAATAAACTATGGATTGCATTTATTGCATCTTTAGGATTAACAACTTTAATTTATGGATTTGCTATAATTGGAGTTGGTGGTATTGTAACAAGTGAATGGATTGCAGCTACCGATATTGTAGATCCAAGGGTTGCTGATGTAGTTGGCATGCATTGGTTAGGAATAACTGTCGTAATAATGGGCATTGGCACTTGTATTACAACATTATCAGGATTTTGGGTTGCTGCTGCAAGAACATTCTTTGGAGCAGCGCAACAAAGGCAATTTACTTCTAAACTTGCTGTTGTAAACAAAGCTGGTCAACCATATAAAGCTAATATTTTAGTAGGTGTTTTATCTATTTACTTTACCGTATTCGCACCTGATACATGGGTTAATTATATTTATACTATTTATGGTTTAACTGCAGGAGCTGTATATTTGATGGTAACATTATCATTTATCATATTAAGAAAAAAACATCCTGAATGGGAAAGACCATATAAAGTTAAAACACCAAAATTATTCGGTACAGTTTCAGTTTTCTTTACAGTATATGTTATTTATACATCTGTTTTAGCAATGAATAAAGGCGCATGGTTAGTTTTTATATTGTATTTTGCTCTTGGTATTCCATTTTGGGCATATGCAAAAAGTAGACAAGAAAAAGATCCTCAAAATTGGGCTCCAATAATACTAAGCCCTGATCATGATGTACAAATTGCTTTAACAAAAACCGAAGAATAATCAAAACTAAACAAAATATAAATTTTAAAACAGAGCCCTTAATTAAAAGGCTCTGTTTTTCATTTTAAATTAATTTATTTTACTTTATTTGAGCTTTTTCTTCTATCAATTTCAGCTAAATATCTTTTTCTAACACGGATATTGTCCGGTGTTACTTCAACTAATTCATCATCATTAATAAATTCTAAAGCCGTTTCCAATGTCATTACTTTTGGTGGCGATAATTTAATAGCATCATCAGCACCTGATGATCTTGTATTAGATTGTTTTTTAGCTTTAGTAGCATTAACTACCATATCTTCATTACGAGCATTCATACCTATTATCATACCTTCATAAACTGCTTCACCAGGGCTTATAAACAGAGTTCCTCTGCTCTCAAGGTTGTTTAAAGAATAAGCTACAGCTTCGCCTTGTTCGCTAGCAATTAAAGCACCGTTTGTTCTTTGAGGTATTTCACCCTTATATTTGTCATAGTGGTCAAAGCTTCTTACGATAGTTCCTTCACCTCTTGTATCATTTATAAGTTCAGTTCTGTAACCAAGAAGTCCACGAGTAGGCACCATGTATTCAATTTTTACATAATTTCCATCAGGAGACATTGCTTGTAACATACCTTTTCTTAAGTTTAGTTTTGATATAACAGAACCTGAATATTGTTCTGGACAATTAACTATAACTTTTTCTATAGGTTCTTTTATTACGCCATCTTCTTTGTGAAGAATTACTTCTGGTTTAGAAACGGCAACTTCATATCCTTCTCTTCTCATATTTTCAAGTAGAATTGATAAGTGAAGTTCTCCTCTTCCTGAAACCTTATAACCATCTAAAGCACCTTCTAAAATTTCAACTCTTAATCCAACATTTACTTCAAGTTCTTTTTCAAGTCTTGCTTTTAAATGTCTTGTAGTTACATATTTTCCTGATAAACCTACAAATGGTGATGTATTGATTAAAAAGTTCATAGATAATGTAGGTTCTTCTATTTTAATTGTTTCCATAGGAATAACTTTACCTTCATTACATATAGTATCTCCTATTGAAATATTAGGAATACCTGATACAACTATTATATCACCGCTATATGCTTCAGTTACTGGAGTTCTTACTAATCCTTCATAAACAAATATATTTACAATTTTCTGTCTTTCAACTGAACCATCATGTTTTGCTACAGCAACAGTTTGACCTACTTTAATTGAACCAGCAGTTACTCTACCGATTCCAAGTCTTCCTATATATTCATCATATCCAAGAGATGAAACTTGCATTTGTAAATCATCTGTATCTTTATCTGGATATGGTGCCACATGTTTAATTATTGTTTCAAATAATGGGTCTATGTTTTCACTTGGCTGATCTAATTCATATTGAACAACGCCTTCTTTAGCTACCCCATAAAGTATAGGGAAATCTAATTGTTCATCATTTGCGTTTAACTCAACAAATAAATCAAATACCATATCTACAACTTCTTCTGCTCTATGGTTTTTCTTATCTATTTTGTTTATTAGTAGTATTGGTCTTAATCCTATTTCAAGAGATTTTTGCAATACAAAACGAGTTTGAGGCATAGGACCTTCAACTGAGTCCACTAACAATATAACTGTATCAACAGTTTTCATTATACGTTCAACTTCTGAAGAGAAATCAGCATGGCCTGGTGTATCTACAATGTTTATTTTTATGTCGTCGTGCATAACAGAACAGTTTTTTGAATAAATGGTAATTCCTCTTTCACGTTCTATGTCATTTGAATCCATTACGCAATCAACTACTTCTTGATTTTCTCTAAAAACTTTACTTTGTTGTAAGAATGCATCAACTAATGTCGATTTTCCAGCATCTACGTGAGCTATTACTGCAATATTTATTATTTTTTTCTTCATATATACCTTCCTTTTATTAATCCACATGTTATAATATTCTTTTTTTATACTTTTTGCAAGTTATTTTTATTAATGATATCGTTATTCTACAAAATATTTTAAATATTTTTAATAAATTATATATTTAAAGTTATGTTCACACTTTTTTAGTTTATTATTCTATTAAAATATTTGAATTTTTATAAAAATTTATGGTAACTTTTAAAAATATAATTAGTTTTAAGCTCTACAAAGCTGTATAATAAAAATGCATTGAATATTTTAACATTCAATGCATTTTGTTCTTAATTAAATATCAACTTTTTCATTTTTATAAACTACTTTACCATCTATAATTGTCATTGCTGTTTCAAAAGCTAAATCGAACATAGGATTACCTTTAAATATTGCTATGTCAGCATCTTTTCCTACTTCAATACTTCCTACTCTATCCCCTATACCATTTATTTCTGCTGGGTTTATAGTTATAGCTTTCCATGCATTTTCTTCAGAAAGTCCTGCTTTAACAGCCAATCCTGCACACAAAGATAAATGTTGAATAGGTATAACATCTGAATCCGTTATTATTCCAATTTTTATACCTGCATCAACTAATATTTTAGGTGTATCAAATGTTTTATTTTTTAGTTCATATTTCGAGCGAGAACCAAGAGTGGGACCTACAAGTGCATGTTTACCTTCTTTAGCAAGTTCTTCAACAATCAAATGTCCTTCTGTGCAGTGGTCCAATGTAATATTTAAATCAAATTCTTTTGCTATCCTTAAAGCTGTAAATATATCATCAGTTCTGTGAACATGAGCTTTTAAAGGAATTTCTTTTCTCATTAAAGGAAGAAGTGCATGCAGTTTTAAATCAAAATCTGGTTTTCTGTCTTCATCTTCAACAGAAGCATCTAAATCTTCCTTATATTGTTTTGCTTCATAAAACACTTCTCGAAGCATGGCTGCTATAGCCATCCGTGTTACAGGTGATTTATGTTGTTCGGAGTAAACTCTTTTTGGATTTTCACCAAAAGCGATTTTCATTGCAACAGGATCTTTTATAACCATGTCATCAATTCTTTTTCCATAAGTTTTTATGGCAAGAAATTGTCCACCAATTACATTGGCACTTCCAGGTCCAACAACAGCAGTTGTAACTCCTCCTTCTAAAGCATCTTTAAATCCCATGTCCAAAGGATTTATTCCATCTATTGCTCTTAATTGAGGTGTTATAGGCTCAACATCTTCATTTCCATCTTCACCTTCAAAGCCAATACCTTCTTCCCACAATCCAAGATGGCAGTGTCCTTCAACTAATCCAGGTGTAATTAAATATCCTTTTGCATCTATTACTTCTACAGTTTCAGGTACATTTAAATTCATTCCAACTTGCTTTATTTTTCCATTTTCAATAAAAATCTGGCCGTTTATTATATCATCACCAGCCATTGTTTTTATATATCCATTTTTAATAAGTATCATTTTTCCTCCGATAAGAATTTCTAAATGTTATTATAATATTATTATATTAGCTTATCTTGGAATAAATCCAACTTTTTTCTGAACTTTTCTTAAAGTTTTTCTTGCAGCATATTCAGCTTTTTCCGCACCAGCAATATAAATTTTTTCTAAATAATCTTTATTTTTTAATAAATAATCTACTTTTTCTTGAATTGGTTTAAGTTCATTTACAACTACTTCTGCTACATCATCTTTAAACTGTGCATAGCCTTTTCCTTCGTATGTTGCAACTATTTCTTCTACAGATTTACCTGATATTTTAGAATGTATATTAATTAGGTTTTTAACACCTTGTTGTTCATCATTATACGCAACTATTCCTATTGAATCCGTTACTGCTCTTTTAAATTTTCTTCTAATTGAATCTACATCATCCTTAAGTAAAATAAATGAATTTTCATTAGAATCTGATTTTGACATTTTACTCGTTGGATCTTGAAGACTCATAATTTTAGCACCATCTTTAGTTATAAATGGATCAGGGATTTTAAATGTTTCTGAAAAACGGTTATTAAATCTTGCAGCTATATCTCTTGAAAGTTCAAGATGTTGTCTTTGATCTTCTCCCACAGGTACTAAATCAGCTTGATATAACAAAATATCTGCAACCATTAATACAGGATATGTAAACAAACCTGCTGTTATAGCATTTGAATCCTGTTTTTTAGATTTATCTTTAAATTGTGTCATACGGCTGAGTTCTCCGTAATAAGAAAAACAATTTAATATCCATCCAAGTTCTGCATGAGCAGGAACGTGGGACTGAATAAATAGAGTTACTTGTTCAGGATCTATACCTGCAGCTATGTAATTTGCTAAAACTTCAAGAGTATTTTTCCTTAAATCCTTTGGTTCTTTTGGTACAGTTATAGCATGCATATCAACTACACAATAATAACAATCATATTCACTTTGTAAATTCACCCAGTTTTTTAAAGCCCCTAAATAATTTCCAAGTGTTAATGAACCAGAAGGTTGCATTCCGCTAAAAATAACTTTTTTATTTTCCATTTTATTTTCCAATTTTTTCTCCTTGTAAATTTTAAAATTTATAAACACATGTTTAAGCGCAAAAAAAGCAAGTTTTCTCCTACAAAGGACGAGAAAACCCGCGGTACCACCTTAATTCCATAACGGCTCTTTATGTTTAACGCACACAACGTCTTAACTTACTTAAATTCAGTCAGAAACTCATAAGTCCATTCATTAGCTTTTCCGTACTGAATTTCCACCATCATCAGCTCTCTAAAACTTCTTTGCTAATTACTACTCTTAATCATAGTCATTTGAAATTATACTACATTCAATTTTATTTGTCAAAAAATTATAATTTTTAATAATTCATATATTATAATTTTAAAAAACTCACACTAAAGTAAATTTACATAATTCAGATTGTCATCTGATGGTAGTGAAGGATCTTATTTTTTATATTATTTTAAACAAATATGTAATTAATAAAAATATTATTTGTATTATTTCTATTATAAACCCTTCAATAGAATTAGGAAGTAATTTTATTTTTTTATCTATTATGTTTATTACAAAACCCGAAATCATATATGTCAGTGCAAGTGGTATAACTAATTTATAATTAAATATAGCTACTGAAAATGAAATTATAAATGCAAATATTTTGTGGTACTTGCCACAAAACTTAATAACATTTGTTTTTTCTTTATTTCTATTAAATAATGTGCTTAAAATAATTAAACCACTATATCCTGCAACGGGCATCATTAAAAGTGCTGCACTGTTTACTAATGAAAAAACAGAAAAATAAAATAAACAAATTATTATAATTCCAATAATACCTGAAATCTGTTCTGATTGATTTTGGGGTTTAATAATATAATTTAAAGTTCTATATGTATCTTTTAAATTAACAGTTTTAGTTATAATGCAGTAATATGTCAAAATAATTGTGCTTATAAAAAAGCTGTCGTAAAACAATTTAAGTGAAGAAATTAAACACGCAAAAAAACCAATGGCAAGTCCTACTATTGGCAAAATAATTATTCCATTTTTATAATCCTCTTCATTTGTGTCCGCGTAAATGGTAATATCTATTATTGTAAACTTTCTCAGCATTAAAACAATGCCAATTACAAAACTTCTTAAGTCAAACATATAGTATCGCCCCTGTGTATTTTTTCCATTATACCATACTTAAAAAAATATTTAAATATTAATTTTACAATTTTAAATATACTTTAATATTATTTAAATTTATTATATAATAAAACTAAAATAATTATAAGGTGAAGTACAATGAAAATTACAATAATATCAGTTGGAAAAATTAAAGAGCGTTTTTTTATAGATGCTATAAAAGAATATACAAAAAGATTATCAAAATTTTGTAAACTTTCTGAAGAAATAATACAGGATGAAAGAGCAGATGAAAATTTTTCTCAATCAGAAATCGAGCAAGTTAAAATAAAAGAAGGAATTAAAATATTAAATAAAATAAAACAAAACTCATTTGTATTTATTCTTGATTTAAATGGAGAACAATTAAGTTCTGAGTCATTAGCTAATAAAATAAATGATTTAGGTATAAAAGGAAATTCTGATTTAACTTTTGTTATAGGTGGAAGTAACGGCCTAAGTGATGATGTTTTAAAAAGAGCAGATTTTAAGCTTTCATTTTCTAAAATGACATTCCCCCACCAACTTTTTAAAGTTATTTTATTAGAACAAATATACAGAGCTTTTAAAATAAATTCAGGTGAAGCATACCATAAATAATTTTAAAATATATAAAATGGCCGTTAAAATAAATTTTTATCTGCCATTTTCTCATTAATTTTAGGAAATTATCATATACTGTATTAAATATTAATTTTCCATATTATGAATATTAAATTGGTACAAATATGTTTTTTGTGATATAAATTTATAAATAAATTATATGTATACGGGTAAATATTATGAATATTGAAGTAAAACTTTTCGCTTATTTTAGAATAGGACGATGGAATAGCAAACGTTTTTCTATAACTGATGGAGTCATAGTTAAAGACATACTTAAAATGCTCTCAATAAACGAAAATGAAATTGGAATAGTTTTAATAAACGGTACTTATGTAAATATTGAAGCACCATTAAAAAATGGGGATATTCTTGCAATATTTCCTCCTGCAGCAGGAGGTTAAATACTTCCCGATTCATATTGACCTATACGGCCTTTATGAACGATAGGGCGTAAAAAGCAATTTTTACACCTGCCTTTGGCAAAGGGATGCAAATTAATCATAGATTAATTTGTGTCCCTTTTTATTTTAATAATTTTTATTAAAATAAACTGCTTAATTAAATCTATTCAAAATATTAAAATTAAGGGAGGTGAATCTGGCATCAATATTGGTGCCGGAAAAAGATGTCAAAAGGATTAGTTGTTTCACCAGAAAAATGCACTGGCTGTAGAACTTGTGAACTTGCATGTTCATATGGTAAGTCCGACAGCTTCAACCCAAAAGATTCAGCAGTTTCAGTTTTATTTTTTGATGATGTTGGGCTTCAAGTTCCTATGATGTGCATGCAATGTGATACTCCGCACTGTATGACTGTTTGTGCTGTAAACGCTCTTAGTAAGGATGAAAAAACAGGTGTTGTAAAATATGACAGTGAAAAATGTATTGGATGTAAAATGTGCGTAAGTGCATGTCCTTTTGGAAATATGACTTACAGCTCAAGGCTCAAAAAAGTTATTAAATGTGATTTGTGTTCAGGTGATCCTCAATGTGTGAAAATGTGTGATTATAATGCAATTGAATATAAGGAATTGGACAGTAATTTAGATAAAAGAAAAAATATTGCCTTCCAATTTAAAGAAACTTTTGCGGAGGTGGCTAAATAATGAAAGGATGGACTGAAAAACTATTAAGAGTTAATTTAAATAACAAATCCATTAAAATCGAAAAACTTAACATGGATGACGCTAAATTATATTTGGGCGGCAGAGGGTTAGGCGAAAAATATTTATATGATGAAATAGACCCTAAAATAGATGCATTAAGTTCTGAAAATAAACTCATTTTTATGACAGGACCTCTCACAGGGACTTATGCAACATGTGCCGGAAGATTTAATGTTTCTGCAAAAGCTCCTCTTACTGGAACAATAGGCTCATCAAATTCAGGAGGGCATTTTGGGCCTGAACTTAAATTTGCAGGATATGACGGAATTATATTTGAAGGCAAATCAGACTCCCCTGTTTATTTACATATTAATGATACTATAATAGAAATTAAAGATGCTTCACACCTTTGGGGCAAAGATGTAATGGAAACAACTGACATCTTGCTTAAAGAAAACGAAGAAGATGCTAAAGTTGCTTGTATAGGACCTGCTGGAGAAAATTTAGTTTTATTTGCAGCTATTATGAATGACAAAGACAGAGCTGCAGGAAGATCAGGCCTTGGTGCAGTAATGGGTTCTAAAAATTTAAAAGCAGTTGTAGTAAAAGGTACTAACGGTATCGGTGTAGAAATTCCATCTTATTTTAATAAATCCATAAAAGAAGCAAGAAATAAAATTAAAAATAATCCTGTAACAGCTGGTAACGGTGGAGGTTTGTCAACTTATGGCACACAGCTTTTAGTGAATATATTAAACGAATCCCATGCCCTACCTACTAATAATTGGCAGACATCTAAATATGAAGATGCAGAAAAAATTAGCGGAGAATTTTTAGCAGAAAATTATCTTGTTCGTCATAAAGCTTGTTTTGCATGTAGCATAGGATGCGGCAGAGTTATAAAAATTCCTGATGGAAAATATAAAGGAATTGTCGGAGGGCCTGAATATGAAGCTGGTTGGTCCTATGGCGCTTCGTGTGGTGTTAACGATATGAACTCTATAGATATTGCAAATTATGTTTGTAACATGATGGGTATGGACCCTATTACCATGGGTTCAACAATTGCATGTGCTATGGAACTTTATGAAAAAGGATACCTTTCTGAAAAAGATTTGGGTGGAAAAAATTTAATTTTCGGAGATGCTGAAGGGATAATTGAATTGACGGAAAAAACTGCTAAAAGAGAAGGTTTTGGCGATGTATTAGCATTAGGTTCATATAGGATGGCAGAAAAATACGAACATCCTGAATTATCTATGACAGTTAAAAAACAAGAAATGCCTGCTTATGACGGAAGAGCTATTCAAGGAATGGGACTTTCATATGCTACAAGCAACCGTGGCGGCTGCCATGTAAGAGGATATTTAACTTCTACTGAAGTTTTAGGAATTCCAATTAAAACTGATCCTCTTACTACAGTAGGAAAAGCTCCTTTATTAAAAACATTCCAAGATTTAACTGCTTTAATTGATTCAGCAGATGTTTGTTTGTTCACTTCATTTGCTATAGGACTTCCTGACTATGCCTCCATGTTAAGAGGTGCAACTGGTCTCGAACTTACTGATGAAGAAATGATGTTAGTTGGCGAAAGAATATGGAACCTTGAAAAACTTTTCAACTTAGAAGCAGGTTTAACAAAAGCAGATGACACTCTTCCTCCAAGACTTCTTAATGAACCTGTTTCAAGCGGGCCTGCAAAAGGAAAAGTAACAGAACTTGATGTTATGTTAAAAGAATTTTATGAAGTAAGAGGATGGGATGAAGAAGGAGTTCCTACTATAGAAAAATTAGAACAGCTTTCTATTACACCAAAATTAGAATTAGCTTATTAATATAAAAATTTTAATTAAATAAAATAAAAATAAA